>JAKAWF010000565.1 GCA_021817025.1 bacterium | reverse complement strand
GCAGCAGCATGGGTTGGACCAATCCCGAGGTGCTGGCCGAGATCATCGGCGGTCTTGCGGTGCTGGGCCTCTTCGTTTGGATCGAACGCCGCACGGAGGAGCCGATGTTCAACCTCGGCCTCTTCCGCATCCGCGCCTTCACCGCCGGGAACCTGGCCTCGCTGCTGGCCTCCATCGGTAGGGGCGGGCTGATGTTCATGCTGATCATCTGGCTGCAGGGGATCTGGCTGCCCCTGCACGGCTTCAACTTCGTCGAGACCCCGCTCTGGTCGGCCATCTACATGCTCCCGCTGACCGCTGGCTTCCTGGTGGCCGGCCCCTTCTCCGGCTACCTCTCGGACCGGTACGGCGCCCGTCCGTTCGCCACCGGCGGGATGCTGGGGGCGGCGGTGAGCTTCGGCCTTCTGTCCCTCCTTCCCGCGAACTTCTCCTATCCCGTCTTCGGGGCGCTCCTCTTCGTCAACGGCTTCGCCATGGGCATGTTCTCGGCGCCCAACACGGCGGGCATCATGAATTCGGTCCCGGCGGAGCAGCGGGGGGCGGCCTCCGGGATGCGCTCCACCTTCCAGAACTCCGGCATGACCCTTTCGATCGGGCTGTTCTTCACCCTCATGGTCCTGGGGCTGGCGTCGGCCCTGCCCTCCTCGCTCTACCACGGGCTGCTGCAGCAAGGGGTTCCGCAGGCGGACGCGGCCCGGATCTCACACCTTCCGCCCGTTGGAAGCCTGTTCGCCGCCTTTTTGGGCTACAACCCCATGGCGAGCCTCCTGGGTCCGGTCCTGGGCCACCTGCCCGCCTCGCGTGCGGCCGTCCTCACGGGGCGCAGCTTCTTCCCCGACCTGATCGCCCGTCCCTTCATGACCGGCATGCGGGTCACCTTCTACTTCTCCGCAGCCATGATGCTGGTGGCCGCAGCCGCATCCTGGATGCGCGGGAAGCGCTACGTCCACGATGAGCAGCGCCTGGAGGTGGCGGTGGCGGTCGGACATCCGACACTTCGTGCCTCCACTCCCACGGGCCCGGTACGGACTATCACCATCTCGGCCAGCTACGGCGCCGGCGGCGACGAGGTCAGCCGCCGGGTGGCTGAGCTGCTCTCCCTGCCGTTCCTCGACCGGGCGATTCCGGTCGAGGTCGCCGAGGAGCTGGCCGCCCCGCTCGACCAGGTTCTCTCCGAAGAGGCCTCGGGCCACAACGGGGTAGGGGACGTGCTCGCGGGGCTGGCGCGCGGGGTCGGCCCGGTGGCACCGAGCCCGGCCAACGACGCGGAGGGAGAGGGTGACGCGGAGCGCTTCCGCCGCCAGACGGAGGCGGTGATCCGCCGGCTGGCTGCCCAGGGCGGGGTGATACTTGGCCGGGGGGCGGCGATCATCCTGGCCGATCGGGACGACGTCCTCCGGGTTCGGCTGGACGGACCGGCTGAGCGCCGGGTCCAGAGGGTGGCGGAGCTGACCGGCATCGACCTGACGACGGCGAGACGTGATCAGCGGCACACGGATCGGGCCCGGCAGGTCTACCTGCGCCACTTCTACGATGCTGATCCCGCGGATCCCGGCCTCTACGACGTGTGGATCGACACCACTGCGGTGGGGCCGGACGCTGCCGCTCGGATGATTGTCGAGGCGGTCCGTGGGAGGGTGCCCAGTGGCGTCACCAGCTGAATCCCTGTCCGGCCAGGAGCTGAGGATCGGGGAGGTGGCCGCCATGACCGGGGTGACAACCCGCACCCTCCGCTATTACGAGGAGATTGGGCTCATCTCCCCCTGCTCCCGTCTCAGCGGCGGCCAGGAGCGTCGCTACACCGAGGTGACCGTGGCCCGGGTGCGCCGCATCCGGGAACTCCAGGAGGTGCTGGGGTCCGGGCTCTCCGAGATCCGCGAGGCGTTGGTTGCCGAGGACCGCATGGAGGCCCTGCGCCAGGCCTACCGGCGCAGCACCTCGCGACGGGGGCAGGCCAAGGTGCTCCGTGAGGCGGTCGAGGTGGCCGAGCGCCAGCTGGCCCAGATCCAGCGGCGACAGGACCAGCTGGGAAATCTCCGACGGGAGCTCGAGGAGCGGCGCACCCGGCACCTTCAGCGGCTAGCAGAGCTGGAGGCAGCGGATTAGCCGGGTGCCTGCCCGGACCCTGTGACCGGACGACCGGCAGTCAGTGGGTTAGGGTCGCCCTTCTGAGGCCCTCGGGCCGGACCAGACCGTGGCCGGGCCTTATACCCAGGTGGTGGTTGAGCTGCTGGCCAGGAAGGCCGTGCGTGATGGGCACCCGCGGCACCGACGGCAAAGCAACAAGAGGGGGGGTGGGGGGCGCCGAGATGGGTGGTGCGCCCAGAGGGATTTGAACCCCCGCAAACCCAGATCCGTAGTCTGGTGCTCTATCCGGACTGAGCTATGGGCGCCCTGAGACGGTGATTGTAGCTCCGCCCCTCAGGCCGACTCGGGCAGGGCACGCTCCAGGGCCTTGGTGGCCGCGATCCGGCACTCCACCTGGTCCAGGACGTCGTCGAGTTCCATCCGGAGGCGCTCATCCAGGGCCACCGGGTGGTTG
>JAKAWF010000564.1 GCA_021817025.1 bacterium | reverse complement strand
CTGTAGCACGATGGGGCCGAGGTCCTGCGCGTCCAGTCCGGTTTCCTCTCTCAGCTCCCGCCGGGCCGAATCCGCCGCCGACTCCCCAGGCTCGACGGCGCCACCTGGCGGGAACCACCACGTGCCAGCCGCCGGTCGAGCCGGATCGCCACAGCGAAAGAGCAGGGATAGCCCGGACTCGTCCACTAAAATGATCCGCCCGACTCTTCGCTGCCTTACCGGTGGGTCCGCCACGCGTCCAGTATCCCCAGGACCATCACCGGAGGCAAATGGCTAGCCCATCCCGTAGGCTCCTTTGGCTGAGTGGCCGTCCACTCAATTGCCGCACCACCGATGTCCGTGAGCACAGTCCGGATCGCATCCCAATCCACAGGGATGGCCGGGAGGCCGATCCAGGCGCCGCCGCCCCAACTGCGAGAGACCACACAGATCGGCCACCCCCCAGCCGGCTTTGGCCACTGGCGGCCGGGCGGTCTGCTCCCGGGCACCACGATGCCCCCATGAGAATTGGCCCAAAGTGGCCGCAGCGGGGAGATCAGGACCAGATTGCCGCACCGGTCTGGAGGTCGAAGAAGTGCAGGTTAGCGGTGCGCACCGCCAGACGCACTCGCTCGCCAACCCTGACCTGGGCTCCCGGTTCGACCCGGGCCACTCCCATGGCCAGAGCCCCGGGCCTGCCCGCCTCCTCCGCCAGCCCTGGGAGATGACCGGCGCCGACACCCGTTGCCAGCTCGTCGCCGTCCACACCCGATGCATCGAGGAAGAAGTGCACCAGCAGCTCTGATCCCAGCGCCTCGACCAGTTCGACATCCCCGCTCAGCACCGCATCCTCCGGGGTCGAGGTGGTGGCGATGGCGAGGTGCTCGGGACGGATTCCCACCACCACCTCCCGTCCTCGATGAGCGGCCAGACCCACCCGGGCCGCACTCAACTGGGATGGCAGAGCGATCCGCTGCGATCCCAACTTGAGCGAGGCCCCGTCGAGGGCCAGCTGACCCTGGTACAGATTCATCGCCGGCGACCCCATGAACGCCGCCACGAACAGGTTGACCGGGCGGTCGTAGAGCACCTGGGGAGCATCGCACTGCTGCAGCACCCCGGCGTTCAGGACCGCCACCCGGTCGCCCATGGTCATCGCTTCGGTCTGGTCGTGGGTGACGTAGAGCGTGGCCACCCCCAGGCGTCGCTGGATGCGCAGGACCTCGGCCCGCATCTGGACCCTCAGCTTGGCGTCCAGGTTGCTCAGCGGCTCGTCCATCAGGAAGACAGCGGGCTCACGAACCAGGGCGCGGCCCATGGCCACGCGCTGGCGCTGGCCACCGGAGAGTTGGCCGGGCTTGTTGCCCAACGACTCGGTCAGCCCCAGAATGCCGGCGGCGCTGCGGACCTTCGCCTCGATCTCCGCCTTGGGCAGCTTGCGCAGGGTGAGAGCGAAGCCGATGTTCTCCGCCACCGTCATGTGCGGGTAGAGGGCGTAGTTCTGGAAGACCATCGCAATGTCGCGGTCCTTGGGAGAGACGTCGTTCATCACCCTCCCCCGGATGCGCAGCGTCCCGACCGAGATGTCCTCGAGCCCTGCCACCATGCGCAGAGCGGTCGTCTTCCCGCAGCCGGATGGCCCCACCAGGACCATGAACTCCCCGTCGCTGACGCCCAGGGTCAGGTCACGGACGGCGGTGAAGCCATTCGCGTAGACCTTGGTGATCTCCTCGAGCTCTACTGTCGCCATCCGTCCTCCCTTACCACTGCTTCCAGCCCTTCAATGGTCCTGTCCCATCCAGGCCCAGCCATTCGGGCCCGATCGGCATCCGGCCGAGTCAGGCCAACTCCAACACCGCCGCTCTAACCATGCTCTGACCGGGGGCGCCGACGTCGGTGGGCCAGTCGGCCGGCGGAGTGATGCACTCCAGTCCCTGGGGGCCGACCAGGAAGGTGTCCTCGACCTTGGCGCCCAGCCCCAGGCTGGGATTCCAGGCTATGGCATGGCCCACGTCAACCGGGCAGTCCCACCACGGGCTGGCCGTCTCGGTAGGGGCCAGCTCGAACTCCCTGTCCTGGTAGCCGATCGGCCCCCCCTGGTAATGCTCTCGCCAGGCTCCCGGCCAGCCGGCGGCGGCATAGCCCTCGGTCAGCGCCAGAGTCGCCGCTCCGTATGTCGACCCGGCCCTAGAGGCCTCCAGCACCGCCGCCTCCACCCCGCGGACCAGGGACAGCCGCCCCGCCAGCGCGGGGTCCAGCCGGCCGGCACACGCAAGACGGGTCGCGGCCACATGCAGCCCACCCCTACGGGCGACGACCACCGCCATCACCAGCCGTTCGACCGGCAGGCCGGCGGCGAGCGGATGCCGGAACCGCTCGACGCGGGCGTCGCCGCCGACCAGGACGACGACCGCCTCCGCCCCACACATCTCGAGCCGGGACACCAGCCTAGCCTGGATCGACCGGTCGACTTCGCCAGGCTCCCACCCTCGCAGCGCGTGCTCCAGGGCCGCCACGGTGTCGGATCCCAGCCGGCGCAGGTCGTCCTGGCGCACGGCGGCCTCCAACCGC
>JAKAWF010000066.1 GCA_021817025.1 bacterium | reverse complement strand
ACAGATGACGTGGATGACCTGGTCCCGGGGCAGCTCCGATGCGCGTCGCGAAACATGCCGAAGCGGTATGGACCTGGCTCCGGCCACATGCCCACGGGCGAACTCGGACGGCTCCCTGACATCGACCACAATGCAGCCGGCGCGGTGGGCGGCTGCGAAGTCGCTGGTGTTGATCTGCACCACCTTGCGGGCTCGCAGAAAGCGCAATATACCCATACGGGTATGGTACATACTCTGAGCTTTGAGGCGCTTGCCGACTTCCGGCCCACCTCCGTGGCCCGGCCGGGGTTTGCCAAGAGGCCGACCTGGAGCACGATCACCATGTAGCGGTCCCCAGGGCCGCTGGGAGAACTTGAGTGGAGTTGAGAGAGAGCGATGCCGATGAGGTGCTCCGCCGCCTGCGCCGCGCCCATGGACAGCTGGCGGGGGTGATCGCGATGATCGAGGCTGGCCGAGACTGTGGCGAGGTGGTCACTCAGTTGGCGGCGGCCTCGCGAGCGCTGGACCGGGCCGGATTCAAGATCGTGGCCGGCGGGATCCGGCAGTGTCTGTCGGACAGCGATGACCCAGTTGAGGCCGCTCGGTCCGAGGCTGAACTGGAACACCTCTTTCTCTCCCTGGCGTAGGGACGTGGGCAGTCTCAGAGCCGGCTCCCACCCCGCTCCCCTGGTCACGGCTGCCGGCCAGGCCGCAGTTGCCACGGGAGCTGGCCGCGACATTACCGGACCGCGGACGATAGGAAGTCGACATCGACTCAACCCCCTGGCCTCCCTGGCCGAGCTGAGCGGAGTCGTCGAGGTTCTCGCCGTGGTCGCCCATCCGGACGACGAGAGCTTTGGGCTCGGGGGGATCCTGGCGGCCCTGGTGCTGGCTGGCGTCAGAGTGCGCCTGCTCTGCCTGACCGCCGGCGAAGCCTCGACCATCGGTGCCGGCAGCGACCTGGCAGCCAGGCGGCGGATCGAACTGGCGGAGGCGGCGGAGCGACTTGGGATCGCCACCAGCCACCTGGAGAGCCTGCCCGATGGCGGCTTGAGCGATCTCCCAGCAGCCCAGCTCCCGGCGATGGTTGCGTCGCACCTGGCGGCGGCCGATGCGGTGGCCGTATTCGAACCCGGCGGAGTCACCGGCCATCCCGACCACTGCGCCGCCAGCCGGGCCGCCGGACTGGTGGCCGAGCAGCACGGGCTGATCACGCTGGAGTGGGGCCTTGCCCAGTCCGTGGCCGACAGCCTCAGGCTTCAGTTCGGGGCTCCGTTTCTGGGCTTCGAGGCGGTCGGCAACTGGCCTGTCGAGATCGTCGTCGACCGCGAGCGCCAGCGCTCAGCCATCGCCTGCCACCGCAGTCAAGAGCCGGACAATCCGGTCCTCCAACGCCGGCTGGACCTGGAGTCCGACCGCGAGCTGATCAGGGTCCGCTCCGCCCCCTACGAGGCTCGTCTCCGCCACTTTGTCGAGCGGGCCACACCCCTGGCCCGCCCGGCCGCCAGCCGGATCGAGCGAATGGCGCTGCTCCGGCTGCTGGTGGGGTTTGCCGCGGGCGCCACCTGGCCCGATGACCTGTGGAATGGCGAGCGAAGTTCAGACCAGGTGCTCTGGCAGGGCTCCGGGGGCTGGACGCTGCGAAGCCAACTCACCGTGGGCGACCGTCCGCTGCCGGGCGAGGTCACCCACTGCTCGTGGGGGGCAGTCGCGACGGTGGCTGGGATCGAATGCCACCAGCCCACCGCCGGCGTGAGCTCCGGCGAGGCTGGGATCGGCCCGACCAATCTGGTGGCGCGGGGCGGGGGCTATCTCTATGTTGGCGCCAAGATCCCGGGTTCCCTGGTAGCTGATTCGGGCACGCTGGCCTCGGTTGTGCTGGTTGTCAATTAGCGCGACCTGTCCTCCGGCGGCGACGGCCCGGCGTGACCAGCGAGCTGCCGGGCGTTGAGCCGGCGCCGCCCGCGCTAACCTGGTGCTCGGATATCCGCACAGGTGGCCGGGTGCGCATGGCCGGACGATGGTCGTCTCGGAAGTAGTGACCATGCGTGGGCCCGGACACCACGCCAATGAAGAGGTGAACGCACATGGACGCTCAGCAGGTCAAGGTCGCCTTTCTGATTCTCACCGACGACGTGGACCGTGCCCTTCCCGGCCTGACGATGGCGACCAGGCTGAAGGCCAACCAGGGGGCGGATGTCCGGGTACTCTTCTTCGGTCCGGGCGTCAAACTCGCCAGCAGTGGTGCCATCGACGCTCACCTGAGCACCCTGCGCGAGGCCGGTCTCATGCCCTCGGCCTGTACCGCCAACGCCGACCAATATGGGGTGCGGGCCGAAATCGAGTCCCGCCCAATTCGGCTGCTCGCGGCCGGCGCTGAGGTGGCCTCCTTTGCGAGGGAGGGATACACAGTCCTCAGCTTCTGAGGGTCCGTCCACGCCGATGGGCTGAGCCAGGCGTCTCCAGCGCGGCGCGGAATGGTCGCTGCCATGGCTGGCTCGCACCAGTACGGTCGGCTCCGGCAACCCGCCCGCCCCCAGGCGCCCGGGCCCCGGTCACTCGAGCCGGGCGGGCTGGAGGCCGCGACGGTCCGCTGCTCCCCTCCCCCCCCCATCAGGATCCTCGGCCCGCCTGGCGGAAGCGGCCGGGCGACGTTCAGGGCTTGGTCAATCGGTGCCTGCCCCCGGCCGGGCCGCTCCTTTGGGAACATGAGGCGGGTGATGCCGAGCGCGCCGTCGAGGCGGCCCATCGCTTGCCCGGGGTGGGAAGCCAGAGCCTTACCCGCAGTGCTGGTCCTCGTTCCATCGCGCTCGTTTCCCGGGCACCGTCATACCTCCCCACCACCCATCCAGAGTGGCCACCCGCTTGACCAGCAGGGCTGGATGCGCCCGGGCGCGCTGGCGACCGCCGCCCAGCTCAGCCGATCTGCACGGATCGCTTGGCCAGTCCGTGCCAGAACCCATCGATGACGCTGCGCCCGGCCCTGAGATCAGACTCACCGGCGCCGAGGGCGACAAAGAGAGGCGCGAAGTGCTCGGTGCGGGGGTGGGCGAGGTGGCCCGCCGGCGCGCGATGCTCGAAGTCGACCAGGGAGTCGACATCGAGCGCGGCCAGAGCCTCACTCCCCCACTGGTCGAACTCCGCGGACCACGCGGGAGGTGCCGAGTCTGGGTCTGGTGCCTCCCGCAGCGCCTGCAGGTTGTGGGTGAAGAACCCGCTGCCGACGATGAGCACTCCTTCGTCCCGCAGCGAACTCAGTCTCCGGCCAGTCACCAGCAGACTCTCTGGGTCCAGGGTGGGCATCGAGATCTGCAAGACCGGGACGTCTGCCTCGGGATACATCTCGGCCAGCGGGACGTAGGCGCCGTGGTCCAGGCCGCGCTCCGGCGCCTCCCCGACCTCGCCACCCGGTCCGCCCAGCAGCCGCTTGACGCGCTCCGCGAGCCAGGGCGCGCCCGGGGCGGGATAGGTCACCTGGTAATACCGCTGCGGGAACCCCCAGAAGTCGTAGACGAGCGGCACCGTGGTGGTGGCGCCCACCGTGAGCGGGGCCGACTCCCAGTGCGCCGACACCGTGAGTATCGCCCGGGGACGGGGAAGCCCGGCTGACCAATCTGCCAGCTGCCGCTTCCACAGAGCATCGTCGGCCAGCGGTGGGGCCCCATGGCTGAGATAGAGGACCGGCATCCGGGCTCTCGACGGCGATTCGGTCGACATGGAGTTCCTCCCTCGATGGCACCGGAAACTGGAGGCCCGTGCCTGAGCCGGCAACCAGGCTCCCTAGTTGCGCGAGCAACTATATAGACCCTACCACACCGCAGCGATCACCGGGCCAGGCTGGTCGCCCCATCCCCAGCCAGCGCGTCTCGGCCGGGCCGACCGCACCGGCCCAGGAGCGCCCAAGATCCAGTGGCGCCGACCATCTCTGGGATGGGCCCCGTCCTCACTCGCTCCGGGATGCCGTCCGGTACTCCGACTTTGAGGCCCACGTCAACCGCGCCGACCCGGGCACCGCGGCACGGAGACTTCCGAGCTCCGGCCGCGACCCCGGCGATGCCTAATCAGCCGTAGTAACTGCTTCCACCACTCGAGGACGACGAGCTGCTGCTGGGCGATGGTGAAGGCGCGGCCGCGACCGCGGTGTTCTGGGCGAGGCTTGGAGTGGCGACGTACCACTTGCCCAGGACGCCCTCGCCGTGGCTCTGCTTGGGACCGGTGTCCAACGAGTACGTGTACAGCGGGTGGCCGTTGTACTCGATCTGGTTGCCGTTGGCGCCGTTGAAGACGGTGAAGCTGCCGTTGACTCCAGCCGGCGCGGTCACTGTGGTTCCCACGAGGGGCGGCCAGATCGTCGAGCATGGTGAGCCACCCGCAACGATCAGCTTGGACGTGCACACCGGGTGGGTGGCAGCGTCGGGGGTGAAGTAGTAAAGGGTGTAGCCGGCGGCATTTGTCAGCACCTCCGTGGGACTGCCACCGACCGAAATGGTCGCGGTCTTGACCGCCAGCCCGGGCGCGTGGCTACTCGAGGGCTTATTGGCGGCGGGAGTCGCGGTTGCCCCGCAGGCCGTCAGGAGGAGGGCTGCTCCGGCCACCCCTGAGATAGGCGCCCAGCGCCGGACTCCGTGCAGGACCCCACCCGTGCTCATTGCAATCATGCTTGATCACCTCCGATTGGCACTTTCCACTCACCTTACTCCAGGCGCCAAGAACTTGCTCGCGGCCCTCGGCCCGCTCGTGCCCGCCTCGGGCCCGGGGTTGATCGCGGGCGCTGCGGCGCCCACCCCCGGCGGAATTCGGCTGCCTCCGCGTGGATCGGCGCGGGCAATTGGCCTCTCCAGGCGGCACGGAGGCGCTCAACTTTGGCAATCTAAGGGCGTGCCGGACTCCAGACGGCCCGCAGGCAATGGTCACCTACCGAGCTCCGTGCAGCGGGTGGTGATCAGCGAACTCAGACCCCAGGTTGACTGCGGCCAAAGGGCGGTGAAGGCCACCCAGGCGGAGGTCGTGCCCGTCTCGGCCAGGGTCTTCAGCGACGGCCGCCCAGCCCTGCGGGTTCGGGTCCGATGGCGGAAACTCCCGGCGACGGCGAGTCGGCCCCCCGGGAGCCTTGCGGAGACGGCTGACCTGACCCCGGATCACGACGACTGGTGGCGGGGCGCCATCCGCTTGACCGACCCGGGCCCGGCCGAGTACATGGTCGAGGCGTGGGAGGACCGCTTCGGCACCTGGCGCACTGACGTGGTTCGCCGGCTGGCGGCCGGCGTCGACGTCGCCCCGGAGATCTCCGAGGGCTGGTCGCTGCTGGAGGCGGTGGTCGGTCGACTTGAGGAGCCCACCCGCCAAGACGTCGAGGCGGCGATAGCGCGGGCTGGGAGCACCCCCGCGGAGGCGCAGATGGAATACCTGGTCCAGGAGTCGCTGGCTCTGGAGGTGGCCAGGATCCGCCCCCGTCGAGGCATTGCCACGAGTCCGAGGATCCCGCTCTGGGTGGAGCGGCCACGGGCCATGTTCGGGTCCTGGTATGAGCTCTTCCCGCGCTCCCAGGGCTCCGACGGGGTGCACTCGGGAACTTTGCGGGCCACCGCCGACCGCCTGGCTGACATCGCCGCGATGGGCTTCGACGTGGCCTACCTCACCCCCATTCACCCCATCGGGCGGACTGGTCGCAGGGGTCCCAACAACACCCCGTCGGCCGGGCCGTCCGACCCAGGCAGCCCCTGGGCCATCGGCTCCCAGGCGGGTGGCCACACAGCCATCGACCCCGAGCTGGGCACCCTGGCGGACTTCCACCACCTGATCCGTCGCGCCCAGGAGCTCGGTCTTGAGATCGCCATGGACTACGCCCTGCAGTGCTCGCCCGACCATCCGTGGGTGGCAGAGCACCCGAACTGGTTCGCCCACCGCCCCGACGGCTCGATCCGACCCGCGGACAACCCCCCCAAACGGTATGACGACATCTACCCCCTGGACTTCCAGTGCACTGAATGGCGTTCACTCTGGGAGGAGTGCTACCGGGTCCTCGAATACTGGATCGAGCAGGGGGTGCAGATCTTCAGAGTCGACAACCCCCACACCAAGCCGGTGCCCTTCTGGGCTCATGTGGTGTCGCGCCTGCGCCAGGAGCATCCCGAGGTGGTGTTGCTGGCGGAGGCCTTCACCCGGCCCGCGATGATGCGCGAGCTGGCCAGGCTGGGGTTCTCCCAGTCCTACACCTACTTCACCTGGAGGAGCAGCCGCGAGGAGCTGACTTCGTACTTGACCGAGCTGTCGCGGGAGACGGTCGACTACCTGCGGCCCAACTTCTTCGTCAACACCCCCGACATCCTCACCGAGGAGTTGCAACAAGGAGGACCCCCGGCCTTTCGCCACCGGCTGGTGCTGGCCGCCACCATGGCCGCCAGCTACGGGGTCTACAGTGGGTTCGAGCTATTTGAACGCGAGCCGCTGCACCCGGGCGGTGAGGAGTACTTGGACTCCGAGAAGTACCAGTTCCGGCCGCGCCCACCTGGTGGGGACGATTCGCTGGTGCCCCTGGTGACCCGGCTGAACATGATCCGCCGCCAGCACCCAGCCCTCCAGCAGTTCCGGGACCTGAGCTTCCACTGGCCCGACGATCCCGCCCTCATCTGCTATTCCAAGCGCTCGGCGGACCACCGTGACGTGATCCTGGTGGTGGTCAACCTCGACCCCCACTCCACGCACGCCTCCACCGTGCACCTGGACCTGGAGCAGCTGGGGGTGCCAGACGGCTCCCCCTTCGAGGTGGAGGACCTGCTCAGCGGCACAAGTTTCTGGTGGCAGGGCCCCCACAACCATGTGCGTCTGGACCCCGCCATCGCTCCGGCCCACGTCTTCTGGATCCCGCGATGAGCGTGCGCAGCGACCCCCAGTGGTATCGCGACGCGGTCATGTACGAGGTCTTCGTGCGGGGCTTTTACGACGGCAACGATGACGGGGTGGGCGATCTCGCGGGCCTGACCGGCCAGCTCGACTACCTGCACTGGCTGGGGATCGACTGCATCTGGCTGCTGCCGGTGTTCAGCTCGCCCCAGCGTGACGGTGGTTATGACATCTCCGACTTCTGCAGTGTCCATCCGGACTACGGCGATCTGGATGACTTCCGGCGCCTGCTCGAGGGCGCCCATGAACGCGGTATCCGGGTCATCTCCGATCTGGTCATGAATCACACGTCCGACCAACACCCCTGGTTCCAGGAGGCTCGCGCTGATCCCGACTCGCCCCGGCGCGACTGGTACGTCTGGAGTGACACCGTGAACCGCTACCGGGAGGCGCGGGTGATCTTCATCGACACCGAACGCTCCAACTGGACCTGGGACGAACAGGCCGGCGCCTACTACTGGCACCGGTTCTTCCGCCACCAGCCGGACCTCAACTACGACAACCCCGAGGTCCAGGACGCGATGTTGGCGGTGGTCCACTTCTGGCTGGAGCTGGGCCTTGACGGTCTCCGCCTCGACGCCGTCCCCTACCTGTTCCAGCGCGAGGGGACCAATTGCGAGAACCTGCCCGAGACGCACGCCTTCCTGAAGCGGCTGCGCTCGGAGGTCGACGACCAGTTCCCCGACCGGGTGCTGCTGGCCGAGGCCAACCAGTGGCCGGCCGACGTGCGCGCCTACTTCGGGGACGGCGACGAGTGCCACATGTGCTTCAACTTCCCCCTGATGCCGCGGATGTTCATGGCCCTGCGCCAGGAGCAGCGCTACCCGATCACCGAGATCCTGGGGCAGACGCCGGCCATCCCCCAGAACTGTCAGTGGGGGATCTTCCTGCGCAACCACGACGAGCTGACGCTGGAGATGGTCAGCGACGCCGAGCGCGACTACATGTACGCGGAGTACGCCCGCGATCCGCGCATGAAGTTGAACCTGGGGATCCGCCGCCGGCTGGCACCTCTGCTGGGCAACGGCCGCCGTCAGATGGAGCTCTTCTACGGACTCCTGCTCTCCCTGCCGGGCACTCCGATCCTCTACTACGGGGATGAGATCGGCATGGGCGACAACATCTACGTCGGTGATCGCGATGGGGTGCGCACGCCGATGCAGTGGAGTGGCGACCGCAACGGGGGCTTCTCCAGGGCCGACTTCGCCCAGCTCTACCTCCCCCCCCTGATGGACCCGCTCTACGGCTACCAGGCCTGCAACGTCGAGCAGCAGCAGCGCAGCCAGAGTTCGCTGCTGCAGTGGCTGCGGCGCTTCATCCAGGTCCGCCAGGCCCATCCCGTATTCGGGCGGGGCGACCTCGAGGTCCTGGAAGTCAATAATCCATCGGTCTTCGCGTTCGTGCGATCCTCAGCCGAGGAGGTGGTCTTGGTGGTGAACAATCTCTCCCGCTTCTCCCAGCCGGCCGCGCTCGAGCTGGGCCGATTCGCCGGCAGGGTACCGGTCGAACTCGTGGGTCGGGTGCCGTTCCCCCGCATCGAGACCCAGCCCTACCCGCTGGCTCTGGGCCCTCATGGCTTCTACTGGTTCCGGCTCGAGGAGTCGGCTTGAGCGCCGCCCCCGACCTCGATCAGCTGCCCGACCTCTTCAAGGCCCTGCCAGCGCTCCTGCCAGACCAGCGCTGGTTCGCCGACAAGCATCGCACCCCAGTTGAGGTGCGCCCCGCGGCTGCCTTCTGGATCCGGCGGGACCTCCCCGCCCTGCTGGTGACCTTGGTCGACGTCGAGTTCGACAGCGGACCGTCCTCCCGCTACCAGCTCTGGATGGGGCTTCGGGCGCTTTCGGACGACACGACCGAGCTGACGACCGGCCTGCAGATCGTGTTGAGCCGCTCCGCCTCGCACCCCGGGTATCGCGCCTACGACGCCCTCGCCGACCCGGTTCTGGCCCACCACTTTCTGGACACCCTGCGGGCCTCGGAGTCGGTGGCGGGAGAGAACGGAGCCACCTTCCGTCCGCTGGCCCTGGACGGCGGCCTGCCAGTCCTGGAGGACCCCGTGTCGGTCCATCCCCTCTCCACCCAACAGAGCAACTCCAGCATCGTCTTCGGCGAGCAGTTCCTGCTGAAGGTGTTCCGCCGGGTCTGGAGCGGAGTCAACCCCGATCTGGAGCTGTTGGACGCACTCGCCCGGACCGGCTTCGAGGCCATCGCCAAGCCGTGGGTCGCGCTCGAGGCGACCGTGGCCGGAGAGACCTACTCCCTGGGCATGCTCCAAACCTTTCTTCGCAACGGTACCGACGGCTTCACCATGGCACTCACGTCGCTGCGCGATCTGCACGGCGACCTCCTCCCCGGGGCCGACGGTGAGGTTCCCACTCCGGAACAGTGTGAGGCCGCAGTCCTGGAGCAGGGGGGCTCCTTCCTGTCCGCCGCTGGCCAGGTCGGCAGGCTCACGGCCGAGATGCATCTGGCCCTAGCGCACATCTCGGGACGGCCGGACCTAACCGCTCGGGGGTTGACCGCTGACGACATCGCTCGTACCGGTGAACGGATCCGGAGGCATCTGGATCTCATCCTGCTCCATCCCGACCCGGCCCTCGAACCGCTCCGAGTCCATCGTGAGGGGATCCGCACCCTGCTGCTGCGCATGGGTGAGGTAAGGCCGTCGGGTCTGGCCATACGACTCCACGGGGACTACCATCTCGGCCAGCTCCTGAGGACAGATGCGGGCTGGCACGTGCTCGACTTCGAGGGCCGGCCCGCCGAGCCCATCGAGGTCAGGCGAGCCCACGCGACCCCGCTCCGGGACGTGGCGGGAATGCTCCGCTCCTTCGACTACGCAGCGGCGGTCGGGCTGCGCCAGCAGGCCCATCCCGACGAGGCCACCGCCGGAACCCTGGGGCCGTATGGCAGGGCATGGGCGCGCCTGATGAGACGAGGCTTCCTGGACAGCTACCTGGAGGTCGTGGCGGGGACCGGTCTGGTGCCACCAGATCCCCATGACAGGGAGCTGCTGCTGTCTGCACTCGAGGTGGGGCAGGCGCTCTACGAGGTGGAATACGAGCTCCGCAGCCGCCCCGAGTGGCTGAGCATTCCGATGGAGGGAATCGCCCGTCTGCTCCAGGAGGCAACCCCGTGAGCCCTCAGGCGGCCCGGCCCGTGAGCCCAGACTCGCTTTCCAAGCTGGCCCGGGGCCGGTGGCGGGAGCCGCACGGGCTGCTGGGCTTCCACCGCAATCCAGAGCTGGGCTGGATCCTATCCTTCCGGCCCGGTGCCAGCACCGTCACGGTGCTGCTGAGCGCCGCCGAGGTCAGCGCGGTGGAGCACCCGGCCCAGGCCGGTTTCTTCCTGGCGCGCCTGAACCAGGCGCAGACTTCGGAGGTGGAGCAGGCGCTCGGCGCCGGGCATCTGGCCTACCGTCTGCGGACCGGCATGCTCGACGGCTCCGAGTCCGAGCAAGCGGACCCGTACTGCCTGGCTCCGACCCTGGGGCCCACCGACCTGCACCTGTTGGCAGAGGGCAGCGACCACCGCCTGTACCACCACCTCGGGGCTCATCCCCGCCGCCACCAGGGTGTCGACGGCACCGCGTTCGCGGTCTGGGCGCCCAACGCCGAGGGGGTGCGGGTGGTGGGCGACTTCGTCGGTTGGGAGTCACCCATGCTGCCGATGCGCAACCTCGGCGAGAGTGGGATCTGGGAAATCTTCGTCCCGGACGTCGGCCCGGGGGCACTCTACAAGTACTGGCTGTTGCATCCCGACGGTGCCTGGGCTTACAAGAGCGACCCCGCCGCCCAGGCGATGGAGGTGCCCCCGCGCACCGCCAGCGTCGTGACCATCTCCTCGTTCACTTGGACTGACCAGGAGTGGATGGCCGACCGCAGGAGGGCCGATCCCATCAACCGGCCGGTGAGCATGTACGAAGTCCACCTGGGATCATGGCGGCACCGGAGCGAGGAGCCCGCCCGGCCTCTCAGCTACCAAGAGTTGGGGGATCAGCTGGGCGCCTACGCCTCGGACATGGGCTTCACCCACGTGGAGCTGATGCCCATCGGGGAGCACCCGTTTGGAGGGTCCTGGGGCTACCAGGTGAGCGGCTACTACGCCCCCACCGCACGGTACGGCTCGCCCGACGAGCTGCGCGGCATGATCGACACGCTGCACCGCCACGGCGTGGGCGTCGTTCTCGACTGGGTGCCAGGCCACTTCCCGCGCGATGAGTTCGCCCTCAACCGGTTCGACGGCACCGCCCTCTACGAGCACCTCGACCCACGGCTGGGGGTGCACCCCGACTGGGGCACCGCCATCTTCAACTACGGCCGTCGAGAGGTCCGGAACTTCCTGGTCGCCAACGCCCTCTACTGGCTGGACGAGTTCCATGCGGATGGCCTGCGGGTGGACGCGGTGGCGTCCATGCTCTACTTGGATTACAGCCGCAAGGAGGGCGAGTGGCTCCCCAATCGCTTCGGCGGACGTGAGAATCTGGATGCGATCGACTTCATCCGTGAGGTCAACACGCTGATCTACCAGGCTCACCCGGGGGCCCTGATGATCGCCGAGGAGTCCACCTCGTGGCCCGGGGTGAGCCATCCCACCTACACCGGCGGGCTCGGCTTCGGGATGAAGTGGAACATGGGGTGGATGCACGACACCCTGGACTACTTCGGCCACGATCCCGTGCACCGTCGCTTCCATCACAACACCCTCACCTTCAGCATGGTGTACGCGTGGAGCGAGAACTTCCTGCTCCCGCTCTCCCACGACGAGGTGGTCCACGGCAAGGGATCCCTGCTGGCCCGAATGCCCGGCGATGATTGGCGTAAGTTCGCCAACCTGCGGGCTCTGTTCGGCTACCAGTGGGCCCACCCCGGCAAGCAGCTGCTGTTCATGGGGTCGGAGTGGGGGCAGCGCGCGGAGTGGAACGCCGATCGCAGCCTGGACTGGTTCCTGCTGGAGCAGCCGTTGCATCGCGGCATCCAGCAGCTTGTGAAAGACCTCAATCTCGCCTACCGAAGCGAACCGGCCCTCTTCGAGCGTGACTTCGATCCCAGCGGCTTCCGGTGGATCGACGCCAGCAACGCGGATGCCAACGTGATCGCCTTCCTGCGCTACTCGGCTGCCGGCGACCGCCACCTCGCCTGCGTCTGCAACCTCTCCCCGGTGCCCCGCTACTCGTATCGACTCGGACTGCCGGCCGCCGGCCCGTACCGAGAGGTGCTCAACACCGACAGCCACTTCTACGGAGGCAGCAACGTGGGCAGCCTGGGGGAGATCCACTCAGAGCCCACTCCCTGGCACGGACTCCCCCACTCGGCCGCCATCACGCTGCCGCCGCTGGCCACCGTCTGGCTGGCCCCAGAGAGCCAGGGGAGCTGAGCGCCACACGACCAGGCGCCGAGCCCAGGTTCCAACCCGACCGCCGCGGTCCAGCGGCGAGCCCCGGGACCGCTCGGAGCTTGCCCACCACAGATGGCCCGGGGTCGGCGCACAGCTCCGAGCCGGACCGGCTGGTTCCGCGCTGCCGGTCCAACTGGCCAGAGGACAGGGTCTGGCGCAACCGCCACCCCCCAATTGGCGGATGATCAGGCCCAGCGCCACGACCGGCGCAGCGGGCAGGAGGCTGGTGCGATGGGCAAAGGCCGGAGGCTGGTGAGGCTCGGGACCGCGGCCGGGCTCTTGGCAGTGGCCGTGGTCTCCGCATCGGTCTCGGTGGCTTCCGGGTCGACCTCCCCCACCGGCCCGCCCCCCGCGCAGGCGTCCAACCAAGCCGCCGGCCGGACTCTGGCGAGCCAGCTGCTGAGCCTGGTTCCCCTGCCTCCCCGCACCTCCACACTCACCCGCGCCCCCAACCACGCCCTGGCCGTCCCGCAGCAGAGCATCGGCAGCGGCGACCTGATCGACGTAGCCCGCTTCTTCCAGGTGGGACTTCCTGTGAGCGCGTTCAATGCCTTCGCCAGCGCCCACCAACCCGCCTCCACCAGCGCGGTCGGGAGCGGGATGAGCGGCGGCCCTGGGATTCCAACCGTCCTGTCCGTGACCTTCGCGATGGCTCGGCCACCCGCTTTCGCCGACGTCGCGCAGCTGGTCTACAGCTTCACGGCCGGGCGGGATGGAACCACCCTGCTACGGGTGGATGCCCAGGTGGTCTGGCGGCCGGTGCGCAGCTCGGACACACTCATCCCCGTCTCTGATGCCTGGGCCACCGTGACGCTGTCCAGCTTCGGTGGCCGACGACTCCGTCGACGCCGGGTCACGCTGGGCCCGGGAGTGGGGCTGGCGGAGTTGGTTCGCGACGTCAACGCCGACCCAACCTTCCCACCCGGGAGGGTCGGCTGCACCGCCGTGGATCAGGAGGTGACGGCCAAGTTCTTCGCCAAGCGCGACAGCCCGTCTCCGAATGCCACGCTCCAGATCGAGGTGGGCTGTGCCGCCTACAGGATCAGCACGCCCTTGGGGGCCGTTGGACTGGTGAGCGAGCCCACGGTCCCCTACCTGCTCAGCCTCTTCCCCCAGGGGCAGCCCGCAAAGGTGTCGCATCGTCCCCCTGGCGGCCTGGGCCCCGCCCAGATGCCTCCAGGCCCCCCTCCAGTCCTGGCCGCCCAGCGTGAGCGATGCCCCCGGACCGGCGGACATCGATGGCGCTGGGCGCCCTGCCATCAGAGTCGGTCAGGGGAGCGGCGACGCGCACACCCTGCTTGTGGCCCCAGGCGAAGCCGAGGTCTGGCCCACTGCGGTCATCCCCCGCCCGTGCTCTCCGCCCCATCACGCAAGCCGCGCGACTCCGCCCGGTGCTCATTGGTTCGCTTTCGAAATCCGTCGGCCGCGGCGCTTCGGCGAGCGTATTGCCTCTCAGTCCGAGGGTAGCAGCAGCCGCTCCCCGGGGTAGATGTAGTCCCCGGCCAGATGGTTGTCCGCTTGGATGTTCATGATCGCCTGGCGGGGATCCATCTGGGTGTAGTGCGCGGAGGCGATGCCCCACAGGGTCTGGCCAGGACCGACGCTGACCCATCTGCCATGGGTGCCCTGGCTACCGAGGGCCACCTGGGTCATGAGTACTCCCAGCGTCAGGCCGATCAAGAGAACCCGAAGCGCGAAGCGTTGCTCTCGCCGCCACGGCTCGCCACCCCTCCGCCTCCGGACGTCCGGCGCCGTCGCCGCTCTCGTCTCGCGTGTCAAAAACATCAGTTCGCATGATACCGAACACCCGTGCCCATGTCAAGAGGCTTGCGCAAACCCGAGTCCCACACCGTCTCCCCGAGGAGGTTCGCAGCGGCTCAGCGGCGGCATCAGGAGCAGCGGTCATGGAGGGGCCAAGCTGCGGCCGCACCCGGGCCGGGAGCATTGGTAGTGGGTCAGTTTGGACCGCTCGATGCTGGACTTGGCCCAACCCCTCCGGCAGCTCCGGCGGCTGGGGAATTTCGATGATCGAAAGTGGGGAATTTCGGCGATCGGCAGCATAAGCCCGGCCGCCAGACCGGCGGTGGCCCAATGGCCGCGACTCCAGCTCGCCCAAGGCTCCTTCCCCGCGCGCCTCAGCCCGAGCGGGACTCGAGCACGCCTGGGTCCCGCTCGGTGTATTCGTTGTGCAGCCACTCCTCATTCAGGATGCCCTGGAGGCAGTGCCGGACCGGCGGGGTTCGGGTGGCCTGGGGGATCGGGAGGGGTTGCGAACAGTTGCTCGTACGATGCGGTATAGTGAGCAGAGATGAACTTGAAGGAGTGGGCGAGGCTACAGGGGATTCACCCAGTGACCGCATACCGG
>JAKAWF010000563.1 GCA_021817025.1 bacterium | reverse complement strand
GTGGGGATGCCGGTTCGCCTAGGTGCTGTGGTGGCGCTCATGGGCCTGGTGGCTGTGGCTATCGCCCTTCCAAGGTTCATTAGCCTCTCGCCCCGCCCAGCCGCTGGCTCGCGGTTCTCCCAGGTGCTACCCGACTACGGGTATGTGGTGATCGCCACGGCCCAGAACTTGAGCGGCAAGGGCGGAAGGCAAGAACTGGGAGTGTTGCCGGCGGGACGCGCCTACGGAGTGGATATTCAGACCTACTGCACCGGACCGACCCTGCACACCACGACTTACGTTGCTGCCAAGGAGGCTGCCTGGCGGCATCTGATTGTGGGAGTCTTCAGTTCCGACGGCCACATCCAGGAGGGGCAGACAGCACGAACGTCATTGGTACGCGACTGCTCAGCACTGGTTGGCCACTCGAGCCGAAGCGGCTCGAGTGGCACTACTTCGCCCGGGAGTCCCCGACCGGAGCCGCTGTTTGTGGTAGCCGCGCGCGGGATCGCCTGGCGCGTCACGCTCGAGGCGTACCGAACGCTCGGAGGTCCGCCCCAGCTGCCGACGACGCTCGGCACCTGCCGCTCTCAGGGTGTCGGCTGGTCCTGGTCTCCCGGCTCCAGCTCGGCTTCGGGCAGTGAGATCAGCCTGCAACCCACATTTGACCCGACCACCCCCAAGTGCCGTCTGACGGTTCCGGTCAAGCTCGGGCTCTTCTTCGGGGGCACCACGATTCCAGTGAAGGTATCCGGAAACCTACACGTGGCTACCCTGGCCGGCTCGGGCGGAGGCAACCCGCCCTTCCCGAGGTTGAGATGGCGCTGGAGCAACTGGTGTGGTCCCCGTCGCCCGGTCCAGCTGGTCTTCTTCGGACCGAACGGCGCGGTCATCGTGGACACGACCACTCCCGTGCCGACCCCGGCATGTGTGAATCCCTCGCTGCCTTCGACCCTGATCCTGGAGTCGGCACCGTGAGAGCAGTCAAGGGTGCTGGGCTGGCTCGGGTTGCGGCGGCTGTCGCTTTCGCCGGTCAGTTACCAGGCACGCTTGGAAATGTCTGGGCAACCGAGTTCACGAAGTGCCGCATCAAATACGCGCCTTCCCGACCATGCGTGGGGCCCGAGTTGAGCCTTCGAAGCGGTGATTGGTCCGGCGCGCCTCTCCTGAGTTGGCTCATCAGCGAGCGCGGCGGCCAATGGGGCGCAACACTTCCGCCCCCGAGCTCACCCAGGTTCAAAGCTGGTGAGTCGGCCATTCCTGCAGGTGTACGCGTAGGTGGCTCCCCCGACCGTCACATGCCCTACGGCTTGCCGGGAGGATACTGATCCGCTGCTGGTCATCCCGCTTCGGCCGCTGGCAGACCCGAAAAGATCCCACATCGGAACACTGCTCTGCACGCCGCCAGGAGTGCACTCGACGACTGGCCCGCTGATGGACAGGGCACTGAGAGGGACGAGACCGGCGGAGAGCACCAGCCCTGCCCCGATCAGCAGGTGGCGCCCGCCCAAGGGATGGTGGTCAGCGATGCGCAGGCGGATCAGCAAGGTGGCGACGGCAGCCAGGAGAAGGCCCAGCCCGATCGAGAACATGGTGAGGAATCCCCACAAGAAGAGCAGCCCCGTCAGCACCGTCAACCATGGGCGCAGCCCATTGGTGTCGCGGGCGGCGACGTACGCGCCGACCACGGTCAGCACTCCGCAGAAGACGGCGACGGCCACCACTGCGACCGGCATGGCGTAATTCGGCTCCCCCCTCTCCTGGCCGATCACGAGTACGGTGCGTGCGGCGAAGGCGACGGCCAGGAGCCCGAGCGCCACCAGGGTGAGGCGATAGGGCCAAGGCCGGGTCCTTTCGACGGTCGCCACTAGGACTGCCTCATAGCTGGGGATGCCAACAGCTGCCCGCGTCACCCTCGCGCCGGGCGTGGCGCGCACGCCAATCCGCTCGCAGCCTCTCCCCGCGCGGTCGCTCCGTCCAGTGGCTCTGGTTGGAGCTGCGGGCAGCCCCACTCGCCATTGGCTCGCACCCTGCCATGGACGCCATGGTATGCCGCGCACGGCGTGTCCACAGTTGGATACCGGGCGGAGCTCACCGACCTGGCCACGCCAACACGCCCAATGGACCCGAGTGGGGAAGCTGCCCGATCGATGTGGTCCTGGCCTGCGGGCGGGGTGGTCGAGGTGGTGGAGATCACCCGCTCTGCCCTGGGCGCAGACCGGGCCACCCGCGCCGCCAATGAGGCGGAGAGCGGGTGGCCTGATGCATGCGCCGAGGCGGAGAGGGCGGCTTCGGCCCACCTCGGCCGCTTCATCAGGAGGGCCAGAGTCGCCGCTGGCTTCGGGCAGCGGCCAACCCCAGTCGAGCTCAGCGGGAGCTGGTGTGGTCCAGCCCTCGTGAGCAGGGCGGGCCTGCCAGACAGAATGGCGGTCGGCCGGGTGTCGGCGCCGCGCGGCAGGTGCCGTTCCATCGGCCCAATGCCACCAGGGGTGCTTGTAACACCCTGGTGGCAAAGTACATGGGCTCCAGATCAGGACGAGATCGAATGAGGGTGGTTCATCTCCTCACCTCTGGAGTGGACACGATCC
>JAKAWF010000562.1 GCA_021817025.1 bacterium | reverse complement strand
CGGCGGGAGCGAATCGAGCGAGGGTGCCTCGAACATGTCTCTCCTCGGGGATCTGGGGGGCTGCGAGGAGAGGTTAGATCCGGTGCCCGGAGGCCGCCCTGCCTGCTGTCGCTGCTGGCCCGCCATGGGGGCGGATCAGCTGCCGACCGGCTCCTCGAACCATGGCGGCAATACCGGGTATACTGTGCAGGTGGCGAAAGTGATGGTGTCTCTTCCTGATGACCTACTGCGGGCCGTCGACATCGAGGCAGCTCGCCGCGGAACCACTCGGAGCGGGTATCTCCGTGAGCTAGCCGAAGAGACCTTGCGACGGAGAAGCGTTCAGCGTGCTGAGCGAATGGCGGAAATCGTTGCCAAGGACGGCCCTGTCACGGGCCACGGGGGCCGTGTCGCCGAGCTGGTCAAGGCGAACAGGCCAAAGCATTGAACTTGTGGCTTCTCGACGCAAGCATCCTGCTGGCGAGCGAGGATCCCGATGACGACCATCATCGAGACTCTCGCCGCTTGCTCGAAGGCAACGATCCTCTGGCCACCCTGGATCTGGCTTTTTACGAGGTGACCAACGTTGCAATCAGTTCGTGGCGCGACAGCTCGGCGGCGCATCGACTTCGCAGTCGCGTGGCCGCGGTGGGCGATGACGGCGGGCTTGTCCGCGCCGACGCGGCACTTCTTGAGAGTGCGGTCGGAATCGCCGACGAGAACGGGATAACGGTGTACGACGCCGCCTACGTCGCGGCAGCTCGGGCTCTGGACGGTCAACTCGTCAGTTGCGACGTGCGCGACCTAGTCTCCCGGGGCTTGGCCCTCCTGCCTGGCGACGCGGTCAAGCGGCGGTCCGCGAGAGAAGACGACTTCCCAGGACAGCCCTCAGCGCCATAGCTGATGCGCTGATTCCACGCTGAGGACTGCTTGTCCAGCCAGCGGGCCACCTCGGTGCACTCGCGCCGTCGGCGGGAGGTCAATGATCTGTGGTGCTCCACCTCGGCCACGGTGCTGGTGCAGTGGGTGTGGGCGGAGTTCACCTTGCCAAAGGCGGTCTCATCGAGCCACCGCCGCCGCGTTCTGGGGCGGATCTCGACCGGGAGCGGATCCCGCTGAGATCCGATGAACCAGACGTCCGAGTCGGGAAGGCGGGATTCGAACCCGCGGCCTCAGCGTCCCGAACGCCCCCAGAGCGGTTATTCACGAGTAGTGGTGACCTATTCCGGCTGGTCAGAGGGCAAATATGGATCTCGGCGATCAGCGACGAGCGTGAGCGGATGTGCGATAAATGTGCGATGACTCACAGCCCTGCCCCAGACAGGGGCGGCCCGGAATTACGAGCCACCCCGCCGCCGGGAGCACTGCCAGCGCCGTCCCGCCAACCTCATCGTAGGTCACCTGCTCTGCACGGGCCCGGACGAGATCCGCTCCATTTTCTGGACCGATGCAGGCGTGAACCTGAGCACAACCAGTTCCTACCACTGGCCCCCGGGCCTAGATCCGGTGCAATCCATTTGCGGGAGCGACAGCGGCTCCCAGCCTTCAGGCGCCCCCGGCGTCGCCCGGAAAGCTTCCGCCGTACTCTGCAACGTAAGAGGGGCAAGGTGGGGGCGCTGCGGTCGAGCGCTTGGATCTGGGGCTTCTCGTCGACGGCAAAGACGGCTGCTGCGACGGGCGGGTCGCGCTCCTGAACGGCACTTCCGGGGCGATGCCCCTCGTCGATATGTCCGCACGTTCGGGGACACCCGGCACCCAACAGGCGCGCCCGTACCCGTCGATCCGCGCTCGGCCTCCCGGCGTCAGGCTTCGGACCGGTGAGCGCAGATGAGTGGTTCTGTGGTCGTTGCGGATGAGGCGCGCCGTGTCGCTGGGCGACGGTCGACTTTCCCGAGCCGGGGGCCGGTCACGATCACCACCCCACCACCGACGCCGGTCACCGCCAGTGTCCGCTCACTCTCCGGTCTGGCCGTCGACCGACTCGCGGAGAAGATCAGCGTGTCCGTTGTGGCGGGCGTACTCCTCGATCATGTGGCACAGCACCCACCGGACGCTGGCCGGCTCGACGTCCGGCGGCGGGCGCCGGACGATCCCGCCGAGCCCGTCCGCTCGAAGGACTTCCTGCAGCGCGGTCCGGGAACAGCCGACGCTGTGCTCCCACAGGGCCCACAGCTGCTCGGGGGTGTCGCCCGCCGAGTGCCACTGCCAGTCCGACTCCCACTCGAGCGAAGCCCACGGCTGGGAGATGTCGCGTCCCAGCAGCTGATGGGAGAACCAGTAGTCCTCACTGCGGGCCTGGTGCTTGAGCAGCCCGCCCAGAGTCATCGACGACGCGCCGACCGTGGCCGCCAGCCCGTCGGCCTCCATCCCGGAGCACTTCCAGGCGAACGTCGCCCGCTGCCATTCAAGGAACCCCACCAGGGTGGCCTCCTCATTAGCACCCAGCGGCGGCTCCGGACGACCATACTCATCAAGATTCCCCATGCCGCCCGAGGCTAGGTCTTAACCCGCAGGACATCGTTCCAGAGATTGCCCAGGTGGAGTGACCGCAAGACATCGTTCCGCCTGGCCAGGGCCCCTGACGCAAGA
>JAKAWF010000561.1 GCA_021817025.1 bacterium | reverse complement strand
CGTCGCGGTGATGCCGTCGGTGTAGAACAGTTCAGCCGCGGCGTCAAGGAGCCTCGCGCGGGTAGCCCCCGAGAAACCATATGGCTACACTAACCGGTCGGTAAAGCCATCTCAAACTTTTGAGCCCAGGCTACGGCACTCCTTGTATGCTCCCGGGGGCGCTCCCAGTGGAGACTTCGCCTCACCAGGTCGTCCCTAGCGCTTGAGCTCCCCTCCACGACGATGGGTGGTCGTGAGGGGGATCCGTGAGTAGGGGAACCGGGCGCCGGCGCTGGGCCGGCGACATCAAGCCGACGGCACTGACCTGGTTGGCCGACAGCCGATCGGAGATCACATTGGCACAGATCAGTTGATCAGCTTGCTTCAACTGGATCCCCGGATCTGGAACTCAAACTAAGTGGACCTCGGCTCCACCTCGACGCCCCTGACGAGGGACGCCTTGCTGGTTGCCCCGGCGCACTGAGATCACGGCTTAAATCCTCATCTCCGCTGCTCCTGCTGCTGCAGCGCCTCACGCAGTCGGAGCGCGGTTTCGTCCCGCTCACGGTCGGTAAGCAGGTCGCCTTCAACGTTGCGGATAAAGTCCACCACGCTTGGGCCGCCGGGGTAGATGGCGAAATCTCTTAGGCGAGGCACGATGTGAAAGTGAAGGTGGGCGAAGCCAGGCAACTCGGCCAGCATTAATACCCAGGTCTTGGAGCAACCCGTAACTGCCTCTACTGCCCTAGATAGCCGCGCGAGCAGCGGGCCGAGCGCTTCGGCTTCAGCTGGCGTCAGCTCTGACCTCAATCAATGAGTAGGGAGGAGTGGGGGCCGCGGGGGGTGTGAGGCCGAGATAGAAAAAGTGCCTTCGTAGCTGGGAGAATTGGGAAGCGACCAAACCACCCATTCCCCATCACGGAGGCACCTTTCTGGTGAAGGATACACCCTCGCGCCGCCGGGTCCACATCAGCGCCGACGACCCCTCGCTGACTGGCTGCGCCGGGCTGATGCTGAGCGGTGAGCTGGCCCACCGTCTTGAGTTGGTGGGGCGGCTGGATACGGCGATCGATGCAGTGCGGGAGTTCAAGCAACGGCGCCGGGGGCGGAGCGCCGGGGAGCTGCTGGTCAGCCTGGCGGAGATGATCCTGACGGGAGGGAGCCACCTGGCCCACCTGGAGGTGCTGCGCCAGGATGCGGCCGGGGCCGAGCTGCGGGCAGTGGCGGCGGTGCCGCCACCGTCCACGGCTGGGCAGTTGCTGCGCCGGTTGAACAGGCGGCAGTGCCAGGCTGCCATCACGGCGCTGGCCGCGGCCGGCAACGGCTTCGACAAGGACCACAGGCTGGATCCAGGGGCCCCGGTCAGCCTGGACCTGGACGCCACCGGGACCGAGGTGTACGGCCGCCGGAAACAGGGGGCTGAGTTCACCTACGAGGGCAAGCGCAGCTATCTGAGCCAGTTCTGCACCTGGTCGGAGCGGGGGCGGGTGCTGGCCGCCGAGCTGCTCCGGGGCAAAGCGGCTCCCAGCCGCAGCGCGGTGGCGCTGGTGCGGCGGGCGCTGGAGGTGCTGCCGGCGGGACACGGGCCGGTGAGCCTGCGGGCAGACAGCGACTACTACATCCTCGACCTGCTGCACTTCTGCCGCCGCCGGGGGGTGCGCTTCGCGGTCTCGGTGGCCCGGAGCTCGGCGATGTGGCGGGCTCTGGAGGGGATCGCAGAGGATGCCTGGCAGCAGGCACTCGAGATGCCCTGGGCCGAAGTGGCCGAGACCACCTACAGCCCCCAAGGTTGGCGCCATGAGCCCCTGCGGCTGCTGATCCGGCGGGTCCGCCTCGACCCCCAAGAGGTCAGCCGCTCGCCCCGGGCACGCCGCCGGCGCACCATTCCGGCCGAACAACTGGTGCTGGCACTGGCGGGAGTGGTCGACGTGGTCTACGGGTACAGCTTCATCCTCACCGACCGGGCGGGGTCGGCGGTGGAGGAAGAGCTCTGGCAGCGTCGGCGGGCCCACGTGGAGGAGCGGGTGCGGGATGAGAAGAGCAACGGGTTGATCCACCTGCCGCTGGGCACCCTGCGTGCCAACTCCGGCTGGTTGGTGGCCACCGTGCTGGCCACCAACCTGATGGCCATGCTCTCCACCACGGTGCGCGAGGTGGCCAGGGATGCCGAGGTTCCACCCGAGTTCGACCCCCAGCGTGACCCCGCCTACCGCACCAGCCCGGTGCTGCGGCGCTGGCTCATCCTGGTGCCCGGACGGCTGGTGCACCGCTCCCGGCAGCTGCTTCTGCGGCTGCCCCGAGGGTGGTGGTGGGCGGAGATCTTCACCGCCACCTACCACCTGGCTTCCGCAGCAAGTGGCAACCCCACCGCGACAGGCGCGCAAGAAGCAAGGGGTTTCATGCAAGTAAGCGAGATCCCGTCTGTGACTACGGGCCGGAGGGCTGAACGCGGACCGGGTCAGGCGGCGCTGGTCCGGTAGAGTAGGCGGCTGGCTCAGCCGGAGCCTCCCCAGCCGCCCCTCATCGAACCGGACGTGAGGTTTTCCCTCATCCGGCTCTCCGACGGTGTTCACGGGGTCGCTATCGCGGTCG
>JAKAWF010000065.1:1392-14754 GCA_021817025.1 bacterium | reverse complement strand
ACCGCGGACGATCTGGAGTAAGAGCCGCGTCCTCTCGACGGTGGAAGTGTTGCGAGGGCCAACGGCTGAAGAGCAGAGTCTCCGGCCAGGTGGTGCTCGAGTCACCCTGGGCGCTGGCCCTGGATGCCGTTCCAGGACCACTCACACAGCCCTCGTGAACGTGGCGCAACCTGCCTCCAAATCGTGGCGTAACCCCCCTCGTTATCGTGGTATAGTGCCGCCATGCCCGCCAGGTCCGGCTCGCTCGACGGAGGCGATGGCCCAGGGCGGGGCGCCAGCGTGGAACTGCGCCTCTCTCACCTGGTCCCCCGGCGCGCACTCAAGGTCGCAGCCAGCCGACTGGCAGTGGAGCCGGTCGTGGCCCTCCAGGGCCCCCGCGCCGTGGGCAAGTCGACACTGCTTCAGCAACTGGCATGCGAGTTGGGCGCCGACATAGTCGACCTCGACGACCCGGCGCTCCGAGAGATCGCCTACTCCGACCCGGGGACCCTGGTGGCCGGCCCGGCCCCGGTGTGCGTCGATGAGTACCAGCACGTGCCCGGCATCCTCGACGCCATCAAGTCGGAGCTGAATCGCGATCTCCGCCCCGGCCGCTTCGTCCTGGCCGGATCGACCCGGTACGGGGCCGTCCCCCTGACCGCGCAGGCTCTGACCGGCCGCCTTCACCTTCTGCCCATCTGGCCGCTCTCCCAGGGCGAAGTCGCGGGTGTGCGCGAGAACCTCCTCGAGGTCGCCCTGTCCAACCCGGAAGCCACGGTCAGTGGGGGATCGTCTTCCACGACCCGGCACCAATACGTCCAGCTGGTGACCTCGGGCGGATTTCCGCTGGCGCTGGCCCGTTCCGCAGGTGCCGGACGCAACCGGTGGTTCGACGACTACGTCACCCTGGTGCTGGAGCGAGAGGTCCGCGAACTGGCCCGGATCCGGCAGCGCGAGCAGCTGCCTCGGCTCCTGCGCCGGGTCGCCGCCCAGACGGCACAGGTGCTGAACGTGAATGCGACGGCGAGCACTCTGGGAATGGATCGCACGGTGGCCTCCGACTACCTCAGGCTGCTGGAAGCCGCGTTTCTGATCCATCGACTCCCAGCTTGGGGAACGACCCTGCGAGCGCGGGCCGCCGGTTCCCCCAAGATTCACCTGGTCGACTCGGGGCTCGCGGCTCGACTGCTGCGGTTGAGCGCAGAGAGACTGGAGGGCAAGGATGCCGCCTCTCTCACCGAGTTCGGGCACCTGCTGGAGACATTCGTCGTTGGCGAGCTGATGAAGCAGGCGAGCTGGCTGGACGGTATCGCCGGCTGCGGCCACTGGCGCACCCACGATGGCGACGAGGTCGACCTCGTGGTGGAGAGGGATGACGGTGCCGTCGTCGCCTTCGAGGTCAAGGCCTCCGCGCGCGTGCCGGGCGAGGGGATGCGGTCTTTGGCCAAGCTGCGCGATGCTGTCGGCCCGGCCTTCATCGCCGGGGTCGCACTGTACCTGGGGTCTCGTTCCTACACCTTCGCGGAGCGGCTGCTCGTGCTGCCGGTCGACCGCATCTGGACGCCCGTCGGATGAGACCCGCGCGGGCCGTGCGCAGCACCTGCGAATGTCGAGCCAAGAGGGAAGCAGTGACGGGGCAGCACCCCTGAGTCTGGTGCCGGAATACACCGGCCCCAGACTCTCGGGAGGGAGCCACTGAGTTCCACCGCTGCGGCCCCGAGCGGCTGGTCAGCTGACAGCAGTGCAGGACGGCAACCACCTCCGGGCCATCACGGGCCACACTTCCCCTTGCCCCCAGCGGATCTCGCCGCGGAGCCCAAGGTTGGAATCGGAACCCACGACCTACGCCTTACCAAGACGTCGGCCCAAATGGGAGCGGTTGCATATTCGAAGTGCCCCGGGGCCAGCTCCACGGCCGGCATCTATCAGGTCCTTGCAGCGGCCTTGACTTGCCATTGAACTCGGGCATCGCCTGAGGGTCACGGCCGGCCCTCACCGCGATCAGCGAAGCAGCCTGACGACAACGCCATGGGATCGGCCGACCCAGGTCTGATCCGCCGTCCAGACGGTCGCACCACGCATTTTGCCCGCAGCGAGGCATAGTCGATCGGCCAACGAGAGGTCGGGGCATTGCGACCACATCCGCGCCGCCTCGATCGCGATCTCAGGGGTCACTGTCTCCACCTCGAGGCCGAGAGCCACGAGCAGGGCGGCAACCTCGTCGCCATCCCGGCCGTGTTGCCATGCCTTCTGCAGGACCTCCGACCAGTTCGCCGCACCGATCGAGGAGCGCTCGATGACGGCGTCGACCTGGTCGGCGCCGGGTTCCTTCTGGAGCCAAGCCAGCACCGCGGAGGCGTCCAGGAGTTCTGCGCCGTCGACGTCGCGGAAGGAGGGCGGCCCCTGGGTCACTCGTGCCCCCCAGACGTCCCAGGGAGCTCACCCCCAGTCGAGGCGTCCCGCCGAACCTCGTCGCGCCGCTCTGCGATCAATTCATCGGAGAGGCTGCCTGGGACGCCGGAGAACATCTCGCGAAGCCGATGCCGTGCCGCCTCGGCCGTCGTCAGCACGATCCTCTCGCCCTCGATGCGCAGGCTGACCCGAACCCCGGGCGCCAGCCCGGCGGCACGGCGCAGCTCGGCCGGGATGAGCACCCTGCCCTCGCGTGTCACGGTCGTATCGTATCTGTCACTCATGGCCTAAGTATGGCAGCTCAGTCGCCAATATGTCCATCTATGACCCGGATTGTCCGATGGGTTTCGGGCTCATCGGGCCCTCTCAGGCTCTTCGGACGCCACGTCCCTCGACGCCCACCCTCTCGCCGACGAAGGGCGGTCACGATCCAGGCGTTGCCGTCGAACCAGACAGCGTCCTCACAAGCGTGCGCACCAAGCGCCTGGCGCACCTGCCCAAGCACCCGATCCGCGCTGGTTGGGTCGAACCGCTCCGGCGGGAAGCCGGTGTCCTGCACATCGGCACAGTCGAAGGCGACGTTCGCGAGCCCCTCGGCCTTTGCGCCCTCGCGAGCCTGCTCAATGGCGCCCGCAGAGAGGTCGACCCCGAGGGCGCAGCCGGGCCGGACTGAAGCGCGACCACAAGGTCTGGGCGGAGCGCAATCGGGCCATCACCAAGGCCCCGAACGACGCCTATGCCCAGGCCAGGCGCGATCAGCTGCGCCAGCAGGCGGATCTCATCCGGGCGATCGCCACTCTGACGGTGCCCATACCCGCCGCGGTTTGGCGCTGTCGCTGCTAATGCCCGCCGCCTCGTGCCAGGCCAATGCCCGTTGCCCAGAAGCCAGGTGAGTGGCCGGGGGTGCGACTCCGCCCGGCCACTCACCTGGAGGCACACCGGGCTTCCCCCCCACTTTCCTCGAGGGCGGGCAGTGCTCGCGCTGGCCAACCTGACCTTCCTGTACGGCGAGACCACCCTCACCAAGCCGACCCCAACATGTACAAACGAGGCGAGCGCTGACCATCCCAGTGCCCGTTGATCGACCTTAGAGCACGAGCTCGACCGGTAGCCCCCTGTCATTGGCGCTGCGGGCCAATGCCGCATCTAGAGTCCATACGGCCGTACCGAGCCGACGGGCTAGGCACAGGTAGGTGCAGTCGGTAGCGTGCCGACGGCGCAGCAGAGCGGTGATGGAAGCTGCTTCCCGACCGTCCTCAACTAGGTCGAAGGGATGTAGTACGAGGCCCAGGGCGGCAAGGTCGTCCCAGATGTCGGCCACCGCGCTGAGTTCAAGCGCACCGTCAAACACCAAGCGGGTGAGAACGTTGGCGACCTCGTATGGCAACACCGCCGGGGCATGCAAGACCTCGCCGGACTCCAACCAGCCTTCCAAGAGAGCCCGAGCGGCCTCCTGCCGTTCGTCGGCCACCACCACGGCGATGATGACGCTGGCGTCGACGACGACGCTCACCGGCCTGGTTCTAGCCCAATCCGAGCGTCGGCTACCAAGCTCACGGCGTCGGCGGGTGCTCGCTGCTGAGATCGTCGCACCAGGCGATCGAGCGCGGCGCGAGCGTTCTCGGTACCTGCAACGGGCACCTTCCCACTCAGCCCACCGTGAACCAGGATGCGGGCAAGCGTGCCCGGGCGAATCCGAAGTTGCTCTGCCAGCATCTTCAATGCGGCCTCGTCGGCCTCGTCAAGACGAAGGGTGATCGCTCTTGTCACAGGCTCAAGTCTAGCCCCCGACGATGCGAAACGCAACGTTTCGCATCGCTTGGCTGGGGCGCCATCCGGAACCCCGTCATCCAATCGCTGAGCCGTTGTAGTACGGCGGTGCGGCTCCGGCCAGGCAGCAGTTCCCCTTCGGCCACGACCGCACGGCGAAGGCCGCCACGCGCAAGGTCGGCGGAGAGGATGATCGCGTCCTCGGGATCGGCGGGGTTGGAGTCTGGAAGCACCTACTCCATCTCGCACTGCGGGCGCGCCCCAGCTTCGGTGATCTCCTCGAGGTCCGGCTCCAGCTCGTCGCCCGGCTCGCCCCAGTATTCGTCCTCGGGCTTCCACATGCCGATGAACTGGAGCCGGAGCGGCCGCGCGCGCAGCCGCTCCACTAGGCGGGCGGCTCGCGCACTCTCTGGCACTGTCCTCAATAGATAGGCCCAGTCCATCCTCGCCTTGCCACCGGGCTCCTCAATCCGCCAGGGCATTCGCTTCGCTCCCGCCCATCGCCGGTGTCCGAACCGGGCGACGCCTCCACGGACAGCAGCGACGCCTGCAGCTGCCTCCCGCCCTGGTGGTGGGTGACGAAGGGATGGGCGAGCCAGCCATCGGTGTCGACGTCGACTAGGATGGTCGCGCGGCCCCAGACCCGCACCGTTCCCCGAAGCGCCAACACGTCGGCGCCGGCGCTCACCAGAGCGTCGAGTTGCTCCTCATCCCAACAGGCATGGGTGAGGATCTGCTCGATCAGCTGGTCGATCCGGGTCCTCTGCCACTGCCCTCGAAACCTCTCTCAGACTCGTCAGCGAGCCACAGGAGCCACCAGGTCCTCGTGGGGTGCTTCGGGTGCCAGGCCGAGCCCGTGGGGCGAGGCGGGCGCGCCATCCTCGTCGAGGCCCACCTGGGCGCAGCGCGGCCTTAGGGTCGCGAGAAGCACCGGGTCGACAGCGACCAGGCGGGAGCACGGACGGTCCGTTCCGGGTCCCATGGTACGCAGTGGCGGAATCGGGACGAGCGGCTGTCGGCACGAGAGCGGTTGGCGTGGCGAGCGGTCGCTCCTGACCGTGAGCGACGACAGGGACCTCCTCGAGATGTCCCCGTGGCGAGGGATACCTGTGCCGACCTCGGCGGAGTTCGTCGGGCGAAGAAATACCATGCGACGGGCCCGTCGCCGGTGAGGTCGATCGCGCCTGCCTCATCAACTCGTCCTGGGGCCGGGCCGCCGGTAACCGCCCGCCGCTGCAATCGCTGGAGGCCTTCTGGCCACCCGACGTCCCAATTCACACGGTGGCCTCAGAAGTGGTAGAATGAGGCCACAATGGAGTTGGGAGTGCGGGCCCTGAAGGGGGGGGAGCTGAGCCGGGCCATCAAGCGGGCAAGCAGGGGAGAGGAGGTGGTGGTGACGGACCGAGGTCGACCGGTGGCCCGGATCGTCGCGTATCACCTCGGCGGTGCCCCGCCGGAGATCGCGGCCCTGGTGGAGAGCGGCGGCATCGAGTACCGAGCGCCGCTGCTGGATGGCGACGAGCCGGTGGTCATGACCCCGGGGACGCAGACAGCGGTCGACTTCGTCCTGGAGCAGCGGCGCTGATTGTCTACGCGGACACCAGCGCGCTGGCCAAGCTGATCATCGCGGAGGAGGGGTCGGCCGAGTTGGCGGCCCTCCGTCAGGACCTGGAGGTGCTCGCCTGTGCCCACATCGGTTACGTCGAGCTTCGGGCTGCCATCGCTGCGGCCGCACGAGCAGGACGCCTCCCGGGCGCATCGTTGACGATGGCCAGGCGACGGCTGGAACGGGTATGGGCAGCGACCTCTCCCATCATCGTGGACATGGCGGTGGCGAAGCGGGCCGGAGACCTGGCCGAGAGCCACCGCCTCCGGGGCTACGACGCGGTGCATCTCGCCGCTCTGCATCGCCTGGGATCCCCGCGCCGAGTGGATCGTGTCGCGTGCTGGGATGACGAACTGCGGCGCGCCGCCTCTGCTGAGGGCTACGCGCTGTTCCCGGTGTAGGGCCGCCTACGGACCGAGCGCTTACCTTCCAAGCTGGCGACGGGCCCGGGCCCGCTGTTGACGATGGTCGCTCCAGTTCAGGTGGGCTTCCAAAACTGCTGTAAGAACCTGAAAGATGTTGCCCATGAGGCCGACGCCGGTCGCTTCCACCGGAATGCGCACTTGGCCATATCCGCTTACTTTGACTTGGCCACGGAGACGCGGACACAAGCCGCGCGTGTGGCCCATCCCGGCAGGGCCCTCCGGATCGACATCTCTGCGGGCGCCATTGAGCAGGCTCGCGAGCGCCCAAAGGCCGGTGCTGGCGAACGCCGCCCTCGAGTGTGCCGACATACAGGCTTAGTTCGCCCGAAGCGATCCCGAGCCGAAAGGTAGTTGACCTCACTATAGACCCAATTTCCGGATTTAGGGCCATTGACTGTCTCTGGCAGCTGGCGGAGGCGACTGGATCTGTCGAAGCCCCCTCGGCGGCCCCTCTTCGAACCGCTTGCATCGCGAGAAGGCTGGCCGGATCTTGGAGCGCCATCATTCATCTCAGGACGACTGGGACAGTGCAGGTCCGGTCTCGGTGTCCAGGGCCCTATCTGGTCGTACCGCAGTGACGTACTGGCCTGGCTCGAGACCCGCCGCCCGGAGGTCCGCCTCCAGCATCTCTCGAATCATCGCCTCAAAGCTGGTCCGAGGATACCACACCAGCTCCTTGTTGGCCTTGCTCGGGTCCGCCAGAAGCTCGGCGACGTCGCTGGGCCGGACGTAGGCGGGATCGAGGTCAACGTGGTCGCGCCAGTCCAGGCCGACTAGCCCGAACGCAAGCTCGACCATGTCCCGGACCGATCGGCTGACACCGGTCCCGATCACGTAGTCGCTTGGCGTGGGCTGTTGCAACATGAGCCACATCGCCTCCACGTAGTCGCGCGCGTGGCCCCAGTCACGGCGCGCATCGAGATTTCCCAGCCGCAACCTGGTGCCGGTCTTGAGGTAGGCCGCCACGCCGCGGGTGGTCTTGCGAGTCACGAAGTTCTCACCGCGCCGGGGGGACTCGTGGTTGAAGAGGATCCCGTTGCAGGCGAACATGCCGTGCGCCTCGCGATAGTTGACTGTCATCCAGTGAGCGTAGAGTTTGGCGACGGCGTAGGGGCTGCGCGGCCGGAAGGGGGAATCCTCATTCTGGGGGGGCGGAGTCGCTCCGAAGAGCTCCGAGGTGCTGGCCTGATAGAAGCGAAAGGGCGCCCCGACGTTTCTTAGGCCTTCGAGAAGCCGGGTTGTGCCTAGACCATCCGCATCGGCGGTGTACTCGGGCTGCTCGAAGGAGACGCCGACATGACTCTGGGCCGCCAGGTTGTAGACCTCGTCCGGCTTGATTGCCCGCACCAGCCGCTGAAGGCTGCCCGCATCAGTCAGATCTCCGTAGTGGAGGTGGAGACCAATGGGGCCCCGGACGGAAGGGGATACATGCTTCAGATGATCAATGCGGCTACGGTTCAGCGACGAAGTGCGCCGGACCACGCCGTGCACCTCGTAGCCCTTGCTCAGAAGGAACTCCGCCAAGTACGAACCGTCCTGACCGGTGATGCCCGTGATCAGCGCAACAGCCAATTCAGTGGTCCTCATGAGAATGCTGCTCGAACGTGAAGTGGCCCGAGTATATGGAAGACGTGGGGCCCCCGCGGTGGGGCGGAACGGCGGGGGCGCGTGATGTCGGCCATTGGGCCGCGCTGCCGCGTCGGCCGACTTCGCAAGCTTGGTCCTCAGCGGCCCCGGCCCACGTCGATTCCCGAGCGCCTTGCCCGGCCGCCCCGGAGACGGAAAGTTGGCCGGGGGCCTGGGGCAGGCCATCCGCAGGCCAGCCCATCTGCCTGCCCACAGGAACGCCTAGGATCCCGCTGCGGTCGAACCCAGGGGCCCCCGGCCACCTGTCGCTCCACCGCCCGCTTTACCGTCCGGTGGCTCACCCCGCATGGCCCGGCCGCGGCCCTGAAACTCCCCACTCCTGGTAGGCGTCGATGATGTTCAATTGCTCCCTCGCACTCTTCACTGGGACCTCCGAATGGAGTGGTGGCGTAGGCACCACCACTTTCCAACCCCGGGGGTCCCGCTCGTTCCGACTCACCTCCGCCGAGGCCGATTGCTTTTCTTAGCCATGTCCGCTTACTTTGACCTGGTCACGGACACCCTGGAGGCACCCTTCGGTCCGTGCTGGCAGAGCAGCAGACCCCTGGGTGGCCCACGTCGGCGCCGGTGTGTCTCATCGATGTCGTCCCCCGCGGCGCCATTGAATCCACTAGAGACATAGCCTGGGGACCCCACATTGTGCCGACTCAGCGGACCGCCGAAGTTCAAGTGCTCCTCGACCCCCTCCCTCAACTCCGGGTGTTGACCGAGAGCGGCAGCTAGGACCCAGCCTGAATTGGCCACCAGATGAGGCACTCCGAACTCTCACCCACGAAGCTCCAGCGTGTGGGATAATCTCGCAATCGAAAGAGTCCTCCCCGGCTGGGCCGATGCCCGCCGGCACAGGCCCTGCTGTTCCGCCGTCGACCGTCACATCTTCGTGTACACCCTGCCGCCTACCCGGGCCCGACTGGTGAACCCTGCACAACTAACATGACCGCCCTAACGAGAAGGTGCTCGATGCTCATCCCACCCCGGCTTGGCTCACGCTCCATGCTAATAACAGCGTTCACAGGCCGACTCGCTCATGCAGGCCAGCCTGCCATCTCCCGCCGGCAGGATCCGTCGGCGGGTCGCCTTGCGACGGCTGAGGTTCGGACTTCTGGCGCATGACCAGCCAGGGGTTGACGCGTCTACGTCCATCTTCGACTCCAGGGTCATACGTGTACCGCCGCGTCAGATTGCTCGCCATGTGCTGTCTAGCCTTACTTTTGGTGTCGGCATGCGCAACGAGTCCATCGCGAGTTAAGCCCCAGCCCAGCCGCATCGTAGCGGCAACGTACTTTGGACATGCTTGGCCCGTCAACTTTTGGACCTCCGACCTCACTTCCGCCCCGCAGGACTTCCGCCAGATCAGCCGCGACGGATTCAACGCCATTGTCCTCGTCGTGCCTTGGGGGTATTTCCAACCAACGGTCTCCCCGCCCACCTATAACTGGAGCGCGTTCGCTCGCCTCAAGCAGCTCTTCAGGCAAGCACAGCAAGCTGGCTTGGGAGTGCTTGTGCGAGTCAGCTACATGTGGGACGACCCCGTACATGACCAGTATCCCGGGGCGATCCGGTTTGAGCGGCTACTCTCTGATCCCCATGTCTACAGCGCATGGCTGTCCTACCTGGCCACGGTTGACAAGATCTGTCGCCAGTCCTCTAACTTCTGGGGTGGCTACATATCATGGGAGGACTTTGACACTCTCTTCCTTGACGCCTCCTCCGCCAAGAGTGCACAGCAGCGCCAAGCCCTGGCCACACAGTCCGGTTACGACAATTGGCTCAAGCAGCGCTATTCCCTCATACAGCTCGACGGGATCTACCACCAGAACTTCACCAGCACGACAGATGTTCCCACTCCGCTGCGGTCGACCCCTGCCTTTAAGCTCCTCCTTACGTACTGGGACTATGAGCTCGTCCACCGGATTTTTGAGCCTGCGCTGCGCAGGTTCCCCGGCCTGACGATGGAGGTGCGTGTAGATGAAGATCCAATCTACCAGGGAACTTCGATTGTCACCGAGTACTCCCATGCAGCTACCTACCGGCTGCCTGGCACACATATAACTGGCATTTACTTCAACCCATATATGGGCATATCACCCGGGGTGACCGAAACTGTGGGGGAGGCCGTGGCGACCTTGCATACGGTGCTGCAACGCGTGTCGAGCGAGGACGGCAACCGATCTATCCGAATATACGAACTTCAGCTCTACGACAATACGCCCGCCAATGCATCAAATGCACACCTTCCACTGTCGACAGTGCCCCAGTTCATCAGAGCCGCGACCGCTACGCTGGTAGCTGGAGCGATGGGCTACTCGGTGTGGACCTACCGGGATTACCATGCCAATGCGCTGTTCAATCCTTCATTCGCCGTCGGCACTAGTGGATGGATAGTGGGCGGCAGGGTTCTGCCGCTAACCGACTTTCACGGGCATGACGCGGCAGTCATGGCTGCGGGCAGTTCCCTGACACAGGATGTCTCCTTTTACGGACTGCCGTACCGCTCCTCCACAACACGATCGGTAACCGTGAGTCTCGAGGCTCAAGCTAGGCAAAGCAACAGCGTGCTAACCGTGTCGGTTGGCGCGACCTGCAAGCGGGGCTTCAGGTTGGGCCGCGCGGAGACGGTGGTGACGCTTCAATGCCCTATAGCGGGGCTTAGCAACTTCAATGTGAGCGTGGCCACATCTGGGAGCCTGATCGTTTCCAACCTCCAAGAGTACTGCTACACACAGGTCGATGATATCTATAGCGCGAGTGGAACCGCTGAACCAGGTTTGGCAGCCCTGAGGCGCATGAATCTGATCTTCCGCAAGGCGGGCAGGTGAAGTCCGTTACCCATCAACTCCCCGCAGTGGCCTGGTCCTCCATGAGAGGGCTTGGCCACCGCCTGTTCTGAGCCGACACCGCATCCCTGGTACGGCGAACTCTCCTTCCACTCTCATGGAGCGGTTTTTGCCTGAGAACGGGCAGCTGTTTCCTACAAATCCACGCAACCATATGCCGGCAGCGTCGGAGATCCGGCAGTGGCCCACTAGACGGGATCACCTGCGGGCGTCGCTACCTTAGGAGCCGGTGCCGCCTCTCCCGCGGCGTCTGGAGCGTCTATGCCGAGGATCTCCGCCAGTTGCCTCCGCACTATCATTGGCTGATACCGGGCTTCCATGATCGCGCGGCCGCCCGCGGCCAGCGTTTCCCAGAGCCTCGCGTCCTGGTAGAGCAGACTGACGGCCTCCGCAAACTGCTCCTCGGTGTCGCGGATGAGGGCGTGCTCGGCGTCGATCAACCCCATCCCTTCGGCTCCGACGGACGTGGTGACGACCGGGAGTCCCGCAGCCATGGCCTGACCCACCTTCCCTTTGACCCCGGCTCCGTACCGGAGCGGCGCGACGCTGATGCGGCTGCGCTCCAGATACCAGCGAAGGTCCGGTACGTGTCCTACCACCGACACACTCTCTGCCTCAAGCCTTCGAATCGCCAGTGGCGGATCCGCCCCAACCACCCAAAAGTGGGCACCGGTGACGCGGCGGATCTCTGGCCAGATCCGCTGCACAAACCAGTTCACCCCGTCAACGTTGGGTGAGTGAGCGAACCCCCCCACGAAGAGGACATCGGACCGCTCTGCAAAGCTGCGCTGGCGCAATGGCACGAGTGGGTGGACATTTGAGACTACGACCACCCGGGCGCCCGGGACCAGCTTCGCGACAGCCTCCGCCTCCACTTGGCTAACCACGACCGACAGGTCAGCACTCGCCACAAGTTCCGCTTCTCGTTGGCGGCGGATCTCTCGCGCAGTGCGATCTAGGACAAGTCCCAGTACATCTTCCTCTCGTTCCTCCCGTACAAAGTGCAGATCCACTGTGTCGTAGACGACTGTTGCCCGCGGGAACCAGCGACGCACCTCCGGAATGAGCACCTCGGCCACATCCCGCCGACTGACCCACACCGTGTCAAATAGGCCAATCCGAGTACGGGCGAACTCCGCAAACGACTGGCCCGACGCCACCTCGATGCCGCGTCGCTGCAGGTCCGCGGTGTAAGGCTGGAGAGCAACTCCGTCGGCGGGAAACATCGTGACGTCGCACTGCAGTTCTTGGAAGATTTGCGCGAGCCACCACAGCCGCTGGCTGCCGGAATCACGGTCAGGAGTCGGCACCCCATGATCACAGAGTAGGATTCGGTGGCGTGCGCTGCGCCTGCCGCCCAGAAGGCCCGCCGCCGTACCTGGCGGGTAGTGGTGGAGCAGGGTGGTTCTCCACTTGGCGACAAAAACATGCCGATTGACTTCCTGACTGGTCTTTCGGTGGCGTCCCATCCTCACCGGGCTAAGGTCGCTCCCGAACGAACTGCCCTCGATGTGCACGACGACGGCACCCGGCTCGTAGACCACCTCGTATCCTTGCGTCCGGAGCTTGAAGCAGAGATCCGTGTCTTCGTAATACCCCGGTGCGAAGCGCATGTCAAAGCCGCCGCTCGCTTCAAAGAGATCTCGGCGTACCAAGAGTGCCGCGGCCGAGCAGTAATCGACACGCCGACGAAAGTTGTACACAGGCCTTGCAGGATCGTCACCCCGGCCAAAGTTCATGCCAGTTCCGTCGTTCCAGATGATCCCTCCCGCCTCCTGCAGCCGTCCATCCGGGTACACGAGTTTGCAGCCAACGGCCCCCACAGCGTCGCCAGCGGCGGCATCTAGAAGGGCCTCCGCCCAGCCGGCTGTAAGCGCGGTGTCGTTATTTAAGAAGAAGAGGTACCGGCCGCGGGCGCAAGCGGCGCCAGCGTTGGCCGCCGCGCAGAAGCCGCGGTTGTCGGCCGAGGCGGTAAGTCTCAGCCCGGGCACGGCGGCGAGCTGGCTCGCCGTGGCGTCGGTGGAGCCATCATCCGAGACGATCACTTCATAAGGGACAGTGGTAGTGGTGGCACGAATTGATCGCAGGCAGCCGACAGTGAGACGCCACATGTTGTAGGTGGGAACGATGATCGAAATCATGGGCTCGTCGCACTTCGGGAAGGCCAGACCCTGCAGGCTAATGTCGTAGTAGGCTGTAAGTTCAGTGCCAGAAGCGGGAGCCGGCCGTGGGCTGCGCATTACGGTCGTAGTGCCGTCGGGTCCGCCCGCGCGAATCAGGTCAAAAACAAGGTCGCGACTCGCCGCCCGCCCGCGGATGCGACGTAGGATGGAGAGGACGCGGAATCCACGGGAAGCCAGCAGCCACCGCAGCCCCTGCCCGAAGCGCGCGAGTTCGTCCCGAAGGACCTGCTCCCTCACCAAGGCTTGATGTAGGGCGACGCGATAGTTGGTGATGTGGTCGTCGGAAGCTAGGAAGCTACCTTCAGTGAAAGGATCGGGGTTGGGGATTGGGCGCAGTTCTTCGAGGCTGGGATCGGCGCTTTCACTCTCGCCTGCGCGCGGTGGAGGGTTCGCCGATGTGCCGGCGCGGCGGCTGGGCCCCGCTGGTACGCCTTGAAGTGCCGGTGGCCTCGAGTCTGGCGTCAACGCGTGCGCTACAGCGGGCGGGCGCTTCTGGCGCCCTC
>JAKAWF010000065.1:0-1382 GCA_021817025.1 bacterium | reverse complement strand
GGCTAGCGACATAGTCGGACGTCCAGCCATCTGCTCCATGCCGCGCCAAGTAGCGGGGGACGGCAGAATTCCAGGAGACCCGCGGTATCGGCGGTGGGCCGGTAGCTCGCCGGCCCAGATCGAACGCGAGGAAAGGGGGAAGCTCATGAACGGCAACCTTCGCACGCGGCGGCTACCACCGCCGGCGCCGATCCTGGCGCAACCGGTGGGCCGGAGTGGAACCATCACGGGTACCCAGGGTAAAGCGTGGGAACCCAGCCCGCCAGGGTGGCGTGCCGAAGCACCTGCCTGCGGTGGGACGCGAGAGCTTGCGGGCTGATGACGAATGGGCTCACGGAGCGGGGGGCAAATTGCATGGGGACTGATCTGCCAGGGTGCCTGGCGGGCCGCTGCGCGCCGACGGATCCTCTGAACCAGGGGAGCTTAGCCAATTCGAACGGATCGTGTCAAGCGGCCGTATTGAGTCCTGTTGAGTCAGCGAGGGTCGCACGCTGGGGCGATCGTTCCCTCACCAAGGAATGACACCGAGGGCCGACCGCCGGAGAGGGGCAGTGAGGGGCAGGGCCCATGCGCATCCGGGATCGGTACGAGCTGGCCGAGGAGTTGACGTCCAGGTACCTGGGAGCGGGCCGGGTTGAGCGGGGACAACTGCTGGATTCGTTGTGCCTGGCCACTGGGTACGAGCGCAAGTACGCCATCAAAGTGCTGAAGGGGCGACGTCTGCCACTGCGCAATAGAGTCCCCAGGGCCAAGAGGTACGGAGCGGGGTTCCGGTCTGCACTGAAGGTCTGCTGGGAGGCCTCCGACCATCTGGGCTCCCAGCGACTGCAGCCCTTCCTTCCGGGTCTGGCCCGGATCTTGGGACGACATGGCCAGCCCACCTGCTCGCCGGAGACCATCGAGCTGCTCGCTTCGGCCAGCGTGGCCATCGTGGAGCGCAACCTCCATGAGCTGCGCCGCGTGCTGGTGGGCCGGCGGATGACCCAGACCGAGCCCGGTGGGTTGCTCCGCCGTGAGGTCCCGGTCGTGGTGGGGAAGTGGCGGGAGCTGGACGTCCCCGGGTATCTGGAGATCGACCTGGTCTCCCACATTGGGGAGGTGGCGGCCGGAGAGTGGATCTGGACCTTGGGCGCCACCGACCTCTCCACCGGCTGGACCGAGAGGGTGCCGGTCATGGGCAAGGGTCGGACCCCGATCTTGGCGGGCCTGGAGCGCATCCAGCGGCAGCTGCCCTTTCCGCTCTTGGGCCGGCACCGGGACAACGGCAGCGAGTTCCTCAACTGGCATCTCTTGCGCTGGTGCCAAAGGACCGGGATCCTGCTCTCCCGGTCCCGTCCTGAGCACAAGAACGACAACTGCCACGTTGAGCAGAAGAACTGGAC
>JAKAWF010000560.1 GCA_021817025.1 bacterium | reverse complement strand
GCTGCTCAATGGCGCAGGTGAACTCCCCAGCGGGCATCCGGGTCGCTTGGCGGTGCGGGCGCACAAAGCGCAGGTGGAGAACTTCCTGGCGTCCGCCTGTCGGGCGGCCGGAGCCGACCGCCCGGACGAGCTGGGCGAGCACCTCTACCTCTTGGTGGAGGGCGCGGTGGTGAGCGCCGGGCTGGAGGGAAACCCGGACCGGTTGCTGAGGGCACGCCAGTTGGCCGCCTCCCTGATCGACGGCCTGTGAGAGGACACTGGCGCGGCCGGCAGGACCGTCTGCGGCTCCTTCGGGGAACCGGTAGCGGGAGTTGCCGGCGGGCCGACTGGCCGCCTGGGTGGGAAGCGCGGGCCAGCGGCCACGAGGGAGCTGCCCGGTGCCGCATGAGGCGGCGGTGAGCCCGAGCGCCCGGGGTCTCTTGGCACTGGGATTGGCGGCGGCGATCTGGGGTGGCATGTACGTCGGCAGCGACGCCCTGATGCGGACTGTTCCTCCGCTCGTGGTGCTGGAACTCCGGGAGGGCATATCGGCCATGATCCTGCTCCCGATCGCGGCCAGGGCCGGAAAGCTCCGGGTGGCCCGCCGTGACTGGCCCCGGATCTTGGCCATCGGCGTGGTCGGCTTCACCATCTCGATCGGGTTCCAGCTCTATGGCACCCACCTTGCCGGAGCGGCCCTGGGCTCTCTGGTCACGGCGTCCTCACCGGTCCTGATCGCACTCCTGGGGGCTGCCTACCTCAAGGAAAGCGTCCCCAGGCAACGCTGGGCCGCAATCGGCCTGGCGTTCGCCGGGGTCGTCATCGTGGTCGGGACCCCCGCCGGCGGACCCGGGACCGCGACCGGGGTGATCCTGCTCCTGGTTGCGGCCACTGCCTGGGCCCTGTACACGGTGGGATCAGCGTCCCTTGGGTCGCGGTACGACGCGATCACTGCGGTCAGTCTGGCGTGCGGCGTGGGCGCGATCACCACCCTGCCGTTGGCGCTGTACGCCGGTCTCAGCTCTCCCCATCCCCTGCCCACGACCTGGATCGGATGGTCCGAAGTGGCCTACATCTCGGTTCTCGGAATGGCAGTGGCGTTCTTCCTGTGGGTGTGGGGCTTCCGGCGTGTGACCGCCTCGCGTGGTGGCGTGATGCTGCTCTGCCAGCCGCTGGTCGGTATCCTGCTGAGCGCCATCCTGCTGGGAGAGCGGATCTCCATTGGCACCATGGTTGGCGCGCTTCTGATCTCAGTTGGGGTGATGCTCGCCCTGCGCGAGCCACGGTCGTTAGGAACGGCGCAAGATTCGCACGAGATGTTCGCCTGAGGCGGTGAGCCTTGGACCCGTGCCGCACTTTTCCGGAGGGAGACATCCCCTTGGACCACCTTGGCGGTCGTCGTTAGCTCCGATTTGCTGTGGAACCCAGATCCCCGCACCTGGCCACTGGCAGCCCCGGATACCCTGTCCTCTACCAACCATCTCTGCCCCTCAGCCGTGATCCCGATGGGCTGGACCACCGCCGTTGGTCGTTTGGTCGTCCGCCTGGGCCATCCTGGATGTCGCTGTCACCACCTTCCTCAATGAGCCTGTCGCGCAACACAGGAACGGGGGACGCAACTCCTCAGCGCCTGACTGCACCGGTCACCGCTCTTGACCGGGACGGAGTATCCGCGCTTGTCGGCGCGCGCGTCCGCTACATGATGCTGGGGTGCCTGGCACCTCGCCAACGCACGAAACCGGCCTCAAACTCGGTTCCCAGTTCGGCGGATGGACCCTCGATTAGAACCTGGGGGTGGCCACCGGGGGGTGAGCCCCCCGGATAGCGCACCCTCAGCCGGCTGTAGATCCCATCGCCATGGCCGACGAAGCAGTTCAGTTCCGGTGGACTGCCCTCTCCCTTCTCTGACAGGCCCAGACGGGCCAGCACCCCCTGGGCGGCGGCGTGTCCGGACGCGATGGCGGCTCCCGAAGCGCGAGGGTAGGGGGTGCCGGCGGCGTCACCAGCCACGAACAGCCCGGGCCGGCCCGACTCGAACTGATCGTCCACAGGGATGAGTGGCCCCGCGCCCGCCAGCGGTGCTAGCAGGGAGCTGACGCGGTGGGTCGGCACCAGGAGCACCAGGTCGGCAGCCAGAGACTCACCATCCTCCCCCACCACCCATCCGCGCTCCAGTGCCTCCCGGTCAGGGGTCCAGCCCAGACGGACCTCCACCCCAGCCCTGGTGCAGGCCGCCAAAAGATGGCTGCCGGGCTCTGGTCCGAGTGCCGCCAGCGGCCGCGCCTCCGGGGTGGTCAGCAGGACCCGGACTCCCCGCTGTTGCCGGCGAAATTGCTGGGATAGCCGCATGGCCAGGCCGAAGGGTGCAGGCGGGCAGCGGTATGGGAGTGAAGCGACCACAATCGCCACCACCCCACGCTCCAGGGCGGACACCCGGGCCGTCACCCGGGCGGCTGATGGTAGGTCCCAGCAGGGCAGAGGGCCGACTGCCGGGTCGCCAGGCAGCCGCGCCAGTTCGAGCCCCGGGGCTGCGATCACCGCATCTGCCGGTACCCAGTGACCCCCAATGAGCACTCCCCGCGGCCTCACCTCCTGCGCCCGACCC
>JAKAWF010000559.1 GCA_021817025.1 bacterium | reverse complement strand
TGGGCTGACCTGACTCCATGCGAGGCCATTCTCGCTCGCCCGAGCCCACCGGCGCTCTCGTAGTGCGGCCCGGTATCCTGGCATCATGTCGGGTTCCACCATGGCAGCCACCGGCCGGCGGCTGGCCGGCTCACGGCTGGCGATCGGGCTGCTCGCCGTGCTGGTCACCTTCATCGTGGCCGGATGTGGGGCCTTCGGAGATGTCGGCGACCCCACGGATGCGCACATCCTGACCGCTCCCGGCGCTCCGGTCCAGCAGAGCAACAGCAAGCTGTCCCTGGAGGTGCTGCCCAAGCCCCCGGCGCACCCGGACTACAAGGTGATCATCTACCACAACGTCAACACCGTGGGGGAGTTCGTGCCCGAGAGCCTCACCGTCCCGGTGGGGTCCACCGTGGAGTGGATCTGGACCGACCAGTACGACCAGCACAACGTCTGGTGGGTGGACCAGGAGTTGGTCAACTCCCCCACCCGTGGTGCCGGGTTCAAATGGGCCGTCAAGTTCCTGGCCCCGGGGGTGTATGACTACTACTGCACGCTCCATCCGGGGATGCTCGGACGTGTTGTCGTCACCGGCTAGGATGCGCCGACGGCTCTTGCCGGTCCTGGCGGCGCTGCTGCTGGGTGGCAGCCTGCTGGCGGCCTGCGCCAGCCCGACCGCCGCCCCGCGGGCCGCGCTCCAGGACTTCCTGGTGGATGTGCATGCCCACTCGGTGGTGTACGCGTACACCCTGCTCACCAACTCGGCCGAGGACCGGACTCCGTTCGTCCCCTTCTTCAATTGGGTGAAGTCGAGCCGGTCCAGCTTCAAGATCGTCTCCCTCCATATGGTGAACGCGGTGGACGCCGAGGCCACGGTCGCCGTCAGCTCTCCAGGAGCTTCAACCCGCTATGTCCAGGTGCAGATGGTGGAGTCGGGCAACGCCGGCGACTGGCTGGTGAACGCCCCCTTCGTGACCGAGGGCGACCGAGCCACCAGGCTCTTCGAGTAGCGAGGCCGACCCGCCCGACGCTGGCCGCCTCCCGGTTCCTCTTCCGTGCGCCCCGGCCCACCCGGAGTGGACTGGCGCCGCACCCCGGATCGCTCCGGGCGGCAGCCCACTGTCCACCATGTGCGACTTCGCTTCCCCGGCGGACCCGGACAGTACGCCGGGTGCGCCGCGGACGTTGACCCGGTGGGTGTCTTGGGCCAGAGTGATGGGGTCACCGTGCGGCAGCTGGGGATCGACCCGGCTCACCTGGGCTGCTCGGTGCCGCGGTCCGACCGCAACCGCATCCGGCAAGCAACGCCCCGGGCGGCGGGTGGGAGCTCGGGTAGACTCGGGCGGTGGAGCTGGTCGCCGACCATTCGCTTCTCAGGTGGGAAGCAGCATCTGGCGGGGCAACCGTCGGCTTGAGGAGAGCGGGACGAACACCCTGCCGCAGGCCAGGCGCACCGGCTTCTCGGGCGACGGTGGCCTCGATCAGCGTTCCGCGTCGATGAGACGCTGGCCCCCTCGAAACGTCCCGCCTCCATCTGATCCCCGCGGCGAGGAGCAGGCCAACGTCCCGGGGCCGCTGCGCGACCTGCCCCCCGCGTTCTGGGGACTGGCCGTGCTCACCGGCATCGGCGCAGGTCTCGGGGCGATCGTCATGATGGCGGTGCTGCGGTTCATTCAGCACCTGGCCTTCGACTATCACTCCGGCGAGTACTCAGCCGCCGCTGCCGCCCACGGCCCCGGACGGATCGTGGCCGTGGTGGCAATCGGAGGGCTGGTGACCGGGGTGGGACTCTGGCTGCTCCACCGCTCCGGCAAGGGAACCGGCGGGGAGCCAACCGAAGTCGTCTGGACCCATCGCGGCACGATCTCGGTCTGGCGCACCCTGCTGAGTGGCGCGCTCTCGGAGGTGACGGTCGCGCTCGGAGGATCGATCGGCAGGGAGGCGGCCCCCCAGCGGACTGGTGCCGCCGCCGGAGCACTGCTGGCGCGGCGGTCCCGGCTGACCGCCGAGCAGAGCACCCTGCTGATCGCCTGCGGCGCGGGCGCCGGTCTGGGCGCGGTCTACAACGTGCCCTTCGCGGGTGCGCTCTTCGCCGCCGAGATCTACCTGGGATCGCTCTCGCTCACCGCGGTCGTGCCCGCCCTGCTCACCTCCGGAGTCGCCACGGCGGTTTCCTGGCTCACCCTGCCCCGTCACGCGGTCTACTCGATCCCTCATCTGGCGAGCCCGGATCTGGCGATCATGGTCTTCGCCCTGGCGATCGGGCTGCTCGCGGGGCTGGCGTCGGCCGGATACGTCCACCTGATCGGATGGGCCAGCGACCACCGCCCGAGGGGACGCCTCCTGCTTGTTGAGCCGCTCCTGGCGTTCACCGCGCTCGGCTTGATCGCGGTGAGGTACCCTCTGCTGCTGGGCAACGGCGTCGACCTGGCCCAGTTCGCCTTCACCGGCTCCGGCGCCACCCTCGCCCTGCTGGCGCTGGCCGGCCTCAAGCCCCTGGTCACCAGCGCCTGCCTGCGCAGTGGGGCCATCGGGGGCCTCTTCACCCCGACCCTGAGCTTCGGGGCGGCCTTCGGGGCCTTGGGCGGCCATCTGTTCCTCCTGATGGTTCC
>JAKAWF010000064.1 GCA_021817025.1 bacterium | reverse complement strand
GAACACCTCCACCACCTGATGGTCCTGCACGGCCTCCTCCAGGCTTCCCTGGAAGATCTGCCGGCCCGCGTTGAGGACCATCACCCGGCCGGTGACCTTGGCCAGAAAACCCATCAGATGCTCAACCACCAGCAGCGCGATCCCGGCGGACGCCAGCCGGCGCAGAACCCCCGCGGCGTCGTCCAACTCAGCCGGCGAGAGGCCGGCGCCCAATTCATCCACCAGCAGCACCCGCGGTGAGGTGACCAGCGCCCGGGCGAGATCCAGCCGCTTCTGTTGAGAGGCGTTGAGGCTGTTGGCGAACCGTCGTTCGAGACCCCCCAGGCCCACCAGCTCGAGGGGATCTCCCTCCAGAGCCCGGCGCCCGGTCCCACAGCCGGCGGCCACCCGCAGGTTCTCGCTCACGGTGAGGGTGCCCAGCGGCTTGGGGATTTGGAAAGTCCGGTTCATGCCACTCCGGACCACCCGATGGGGAGGCCCTCGGTGGAGCGGACGGCCGCCCAGCACCACCGTGCCCCGGGAGGGCGCGTACAGACCCGAGACCACGTTGATCAAGGTGGTCTTGCCGGAGCCGTTCGGCCCCACCAGGCCCACCACCTCCCCGGCCTGCAGCTCCAGGCTGACCCCGTCGAGGGCGACGAAGCCTCCAAATGACTTGGCCAGATCGGAGATCACCAGGATGGGATCAGACATCGCCGGCCCCGGGCCCCAGAGCGCGGCCCGGGCCCCGACCGGGCCTGCCGCGGACGCGGTTGAACCCGGAGGCCAGGTGGCGCGCCAGCCCGGCCAGACCGCCGGGCAGGAAGAGCACCAGCAGCACGATCAGGACCCCGTAGATGAGCTGGAAGTACTGGGGCTCTGAGATGCCGACGGCGTTGTAGATCCCGAAGAGGATCACCGCCCCCAGGGCCGGCCCCCAGATCGTTCCCACGCCGCCGAAGAGGGCGAACACGATCGCGAAGATGCTGATCGAGGTGTCGAAGACCGCGCTGGGGTAGAAGGTCGAGGTGTACCAGGCGAAGACGCCCCCGGCCGCCCCGGCGAGGGCGGCCGCGATCAGCCAGGCCGCGGCCCTCTGCCGCACCACCCTGATGCCCGCGTACTCGGCGCTGACGGCATCATTGCGAATGGCTCGCAGGGCCAGGCCGAAGCGAGAGCTGCGCAGGTACACCGCCTCCGCCATCGCCGCCATCACCAGCGCCACCGCCGCGATGAAGCTGGCGTTGGAGTTGTAGACCGCGATCAGGTTGATCCCGTAGGGGCCCTTGGTGATGGCGGTCAGCGAGGGATTGGAGATCACCACGTACAGCGCCTCGGCCGCGGCCAGGCTCGCGATTGCGAAGTAGACCCCGTTCAGCCGCAGCAGGGGCGACAGCAGCGCCGCCACCGCCACCGCCGCCAGGATCGCGAACACCAGTCCCACGCCGGCGGGCACGTGCCAGTAGATGACCGACAGCGAAAGCCCGTAGGCGCCGGCTCCGAAGAAGCCGGCGTACCCGAAGGGGAGGTAGCCCGTGAAGCCATAGATCACATTGATGCCCTGGGCCATCACCAGGTACACCATCATCATCACCAGCTCCTGCTGGTTGGGGTAGAAGACGTTGGCGACCACGAAACCAAGGGCCGGCACCACGATGGCGGCCGCCGCTGCGGGCCTGGAGACCCCTCCAACCACCGGCCCCGCCCCTCCCCCCGGTTTGATCAGCCAGCTGAGCCTAGGCAAGGCGGCTGGTCCTCGACAGGATCCCGCTGGGACGGATCAGCACCACCGCGAGCAGCAGGGCGTACGGCACCAGGGCGGCCCAATTGGGCTGGAAAGTCAGGGTCAGCTGGGAGGCGAGCCCGAATACGAGACCTCCCACCATCGTCCCCAGGGTGTTGCCGAGGCCACCGATCACGATCACGGCGAAGCTCACCACCGTGATCGAGACCCCCTCGGTGGGAGTCACCCCGCCCAGCATGAAGATCGCCAGCGAACCGGCGCCCACCGCCAGCGTCACCCCGATGCCAAAGGTCAGCGCCGAGATGGTGCGCACGTTGATCCCGACCGCCGCCGCTTCGTCGGGGCTGGCCATGACCGCCTTGGTGGCCCGGCCCAGCTTGGTGCGGCCGAGGTAGGCGAAGAGGATCAGCAACACCGGCACCGATACCGCCGCCGCGACCGCCCAGGTGACCGGGTAGGCCTGGCCCAGGAAGCCGATGGGGTGATTGCCAAAGGCGGTGGAGTTGATCGAGCGTTCGTTGCTGCCGAAGCCAAAGGTGGCGAGCGCCTCGATGATCTGCGACACCCCGAAGAAGAGGACCAGGGACATCATCTCGGGGTCCGAGGCCCGGGCCAGCCGCGGCGCCACGCCCAGGTAGACCGCTCCCCCCACCAGGATGGCCGGGACGATCGCCACGACTATCGCCAGCAGCGGGCTCCAGTGCCAGGCGTAGTAGAGCTCGAACGCCAGGTAGGAGCCCAGCATGACCAGGTCGCCGTGGGCCAGGTTGACGACCCGAAGCACTCCGAAGATGAGGTTGAGCCCGATCGCGAGGTACGCGTAGAAGATCCCGAACAGCACCCCGGCCACGATCGCGTACTCGAGAAGCATCGCTGCAAAGTCTCCTATTCCTGCCCACCGGCCAGACGGCACCGGGGCCCCGGGCGGACCCGGGGCCCCGGCGGGCGCGTCACGGTGCCGGGTAGACGGCGCTGTGGGTGGCCGCAGCGGGCGGGTAGACCATCTGAATCTTGGTGGTGCTGCCCGAGGGGAACAGCTGGGACACCGGCAGCAACTCACCGGTCTGGGCGCCTGTGGAGTTGATCGCGAAGCTGCCGTCGATGGTCTTGAGCTGGCCCGAGACCGAGGCCACCGCGTTGCGCAGAGCCAGCTGGCTCAGGCTGGTGGCGTGGTCAAGGGCGGCCTGGATGACCAGCCCCGTCTGGTAGCCGGCCACGTCCAGGAAGTTGATGCTCGAGGGATCCGAGGGAGCGAACGCGCTCTCGAACGCGCTGGTCCCCAACCCTTCGTTGACGGTGTTGTAGGCCAGCTGGACGGGGAACCCATAGGAGAAGGTGTAGGCGAGCCCAGCCTGGCCCACATTGCTCTCCAGCAGCTGGTGCAACTGGCCCGGGAAGGCGGTGAACACCATCGGGAACTTCACCCCCCCGGACTGCAGCGCCTGCAGGAAGGAAATGTCGTTGGGTGGGTACCCGTACTCCAGGACGGCCTGGGGGTTGGTGGCCTTGATGCTCTGGATCAAGGTGCCGTAGCTGGTGGTCGCGGTCGGTACCGCCTGATAGTAGACGGGAGTGACGCCGCCCGCGATCAGGCCCTTGTTCACGGTCGCGGCCTGGCTGGCGTCGAAGTCGTTGGAGTCGTAGAGGATCGCGACCTTGGAGATCTTCTCCGCCAACAGGAACTTGACCAAGGGGTCCGGCCAGATCCCGGAGCTCGGCAGCGCCGTCAGGACGATGTACTTGTTGCCAGGGGTGAAGAAGGTGGTGCCGGTCCCGGTTTGATCGAACAGCAACTGGTGATGCTCCTCGGCAATCGTGACCGCCGGCGCCGTCAGCACCGACCCGAAGTCGGCCACCATGATGTTGACCTTGTTCTGGGTGATCAGCTGGGTGTACAGGGTGGCCGCGGTGGTGGCCGAACTCTGGTCGTTGTAGGTCACCAGCTTGACCGGGATCCGCTTCTTGTAGGCTCCCACGTAGACCCCGCCCTTGCTGTTCTCCTGGCTGATCCAGAACTTCAGGCCCGCCAGCTCGGGTAGCGAAGAGGTCGCAAAGGAACCCGATCCTGAATACAGCGTGCCAACGGTTATGGCCGCCGGGGCCTTCGAGGTGGCCGAGGTGGCAGCCCCGCAGGCGGACACCATCAGCCCCAGCAACCCCAGTCCGGCTGTTGCGATGAGATATCTTTTCACGGCTCCGCCCCCTCGTGTACCCGCTGTGCGGGTCTCTGCGCAAGACCCCTGAACCAAGTGACTATAGACGAGCCGGGCCGTCGCTGTCGGCACCGGCTTCGGGCCTACTGTGGGACAAGAGTGGAGGCCGAGCTTGACGACGAGACCAAAGATGGGTTCTGCCGCAAGCGTACTCGCTTGCTGTGTGAGGACAGCTCACTTTGGCCAGTGCCGAAGACCGAGATGTGGAGGAACTCAAGGCGCAGCGGGCCGGTCGCAGGGGCAGCTGGCCGGTGGAGGTGACTTCCGGCGGGGCGGCCCGGTCAGCACCTATCGGCGCTGCGGGAAGAGCTACTGCGCCTGCGCCGACCCGGACCACCCTGGGCACGGCCCCATCAACCTCTTGACCAAATCCGTGAGCGGCAAGACCGCCACCAGAGCGATCCCGGATGGACCCGCTCTGACCACGGCGCAGCAGGAGGTGGCCCACTCCAAGCAGTTCCAGGCGATGGTCGACCAGGTTGTGGAGGTCAACGAGCGAATCTGTGAAGTTCGGCTAGTCTCGGCACCGGCCCGGATTCCACCCGAGGCAGAGTCCAAGAAAGGGGCTCTCCACGCAGCTCCAGGGGGACCTCTCCGCCGAGCTGGAGCGCCTCACCCAGCTTGCCGCCAGCCTAAGTGATCCCTTGGGAAAGGTTTGGCCCCAGTCGAGCTGGCGATTCGCACCGCCATGGTCAAGATCGGGGGCAGCCTGCGGGAAGGGCTGCTGGATTTCGACTCCGGGCATCGCGGTGCCCGGGTGGACTGCGGTGGGGGCCACCTCGCCGGGTTCTCCGCCCACCGGGAGAAGAAGGTCGACACCGGCCTGGGCCCGGTTCGCCTCGGCCGCGCCTACTACGCCTGCGCGGACTGCGGCCATAGGCGCTTGCCCAAAGACGGGGAGTCGGGACCTGGCCGAACTGGTCGGACTCCATCTGACCAGCGCGCGGGTTGAGCGCAGCTCCGAAGCCGACGGGGCCAAGATCCGAGTGGTCGCCGAAGCTCAGGCCGAGGCGGTGCTCTCGGCCAAGGTGGTCCCACTGGTCAGCTCCGAGCCGACCCCGAGCCGTACGTCGCCATCGAAGGCGCCGGGGTGCCCGCCGACACGGAAGGGCGCCCGGGCAAGTCGCCTGAGGCCGGGCGCACACCCGAGGGGCAAAGCTCGGCTGCCTGTTCTCTCAGACCGCCTGGGATGACAGGGGCCATCCGATCCGGGATCCCGACTCCTCCAGCTACGTGGCCACGATGACGACAGCCGCCGAATTCGGCCCTGTCCCCATGCACAGGCGCGGCGCTGCGGCTGCGACCGGGCCCAGCAGCTGGTCGTGTTGGGTGCTGGAGCCCCTGGGATTTGGAACTTGGCCAATGAGAACCTGCCGAGAGCCATCCGGGTGACTGACTACCGTCACACGGTGCGGTAGACGGGGACTAGCGGGCGCCGCTCATCCAGGCGGTGGAACGCCTACGAAATCTGAGCCAGTTTCGGCACGGTCTATCATCGCGGCGTGGCCGTCCTTGACCGCGTCCGCGAGCTGCTGGCCGAAGCGCACACCGCAGGGGTGGCGACGGTCACGCCGGATGGCATGCCATGGGCCGCCAATTTGTACTACGCACTGGTGCCCGGCCCGGGGCTCCGCTTGGCCGTTCTCACGGACCCAGCGAGCACCCATGCAAGGCTCTGGCACCAGGGCTCAGCCGTGGCACTGACGGTCTTCGCCCATCCTGACATCCCGCGCGGTCAGGTCCGCGGGGTCCAGCTCCGGGGAAGGTGCCGAGCGCTCGACTCCAGGGCCATACGGACTGCGTACCGATCTCGATTTCCGGACGCGCAGGATACGAGCGGAGTGCAGGCGTACTTCGTGATCGATGTCGGCTGGGCGCGCTTGGTCGACCGGACCGCTGGGATCATCGAAGAACTCAGTGTCCCGCCGGCCGCCAACCGGTCCAGCGACCGGTGGCAGGATGCGGGGACCGATCCAGCATCCGCTCAGCGCTAGGCCTTCGGATCAGAAGGTGAGGACTTGCCAGCCCTCGCGCAGGCGCGTCGCCACTTCGACGCCACCCTTCACGGTGTCCGCCTGAAACATCTGGTCCTGGGTGAGCCCAAGATTCTCGAGCGAGACCTCACACACCGTGAGGCGCACACCGGCCTCACGGAGAGCGTCGAGCTGTTGCTGGAACTGCGGTGAATTCTTCTGGTTGGAGCGGAGAACCTCCACCCCCGGGCCAAGGGTGAGGAGTTCGACTGGCATCTGGCCGGTCTTGCGGAGCATGAGCGTCATCTGGAGCACCGCGTTGGCGCGAACCAGAGCCTCCTTGCCCGTGGTTAGCACCACCAAGGTCGATTGGGTCGGTTCGGTCACGTCGCTTCCTCCTTACTGGAGAGCTGGCCTTCCTGAGTCGCAGATGGATAGTGGCGCCCTTGGGCGTGGCGGATCATCAGCTGGTGATCCTGGTGGCGGCATCGAGAGATGCCGGCGGCAAAGCCACGATAGAGTCTAGAGGTTCACCTGAAACGACCCGAGTCCCTCGGCGGCCACCCCGAAGGCCACCAGAGCCGCAGCGCGCAGATGGTCGTCTGAGTGGACTGCGGCGAAGCAACCACCGAGGGGCTGGCCATACCACGCGGTACCGGTCACCGCGGTGAGAAGCGGAACCCCGGGCCCTTGGCTGAACACCCCAGACACCGTCCGCCCCTCCACACCATCCCCCTCCCGGCCTCCCGGCTCACGCCTGCGCGCGCGGGCGGGCGCGGGTATCAAAAGAGGAAGTGGCCGACACCAGAACGGTCGCGGGTGCGGACATCCGTCCGCCGCCGGCTCCCGCGCTGATGGGCGGAGCCGCCAGAGTTCGAAGCATCTCTTTCACCGTTCTCCGGCGCGGTCCCGGCTCCCACCTGCCGCGGCTGATGTCGGGCCTCGACGCTCTGGGCCGCCGGCCGGTCCCACCCCGCGGCGGTCAGCCGTGCCGGGCCCCGGTGCGCGTTGCCGCGCCGACCCCGGGAAGGCGAGCGCCCCCGCCTCACCCGGCCTGGTCGTCCTGTTCCAGGACTGATTGGACCGCGCCCCGGATACCGGCCACCAACTTGTCCAGCTTGTCGGCCAGCGAGGTGATGTCGTCGTCGCTGAGAAAGCTGGCGAAGTCCTCTTCGACCGCGACCTGCAGGGCGGCCAGCAACTCCCACATCAGGTCGCGCCCGGCTTCGGTCAACTCCACCCAGGTCAGGCGCCGGTCCTCCGTTGAGATCCGGCGGAGGGCCAGGCGGCGGCGCTCCAGGCGGTCGACGATACGGCTCACCCCGCTCCTGCTGAAGCAGGTGGCGTGGGCCAGCTCGAGCATCCCCATGCGGCCCCCGGATACCGCCCCCAGGCGCACCAGCACCTCCGCCGCCGACAGGGAGAGCCCGGTGGCCGCCATCAGCCGACGGTCCAGGGAGACCTCCAGAAGTCGGTGCGCCTGGAGCAGGCTGAGAGTGGCCGCAACCGGCGAGAGCCCTTCATCCATGCCGCAATTCTGGCTCTTGAGACATGGCCGTGGGTGCCCCAGCGGAAATCTCAGTGGAGTTGCGCCCCCTGGCGTCAGGATCTTGGCCGGTGGTGTGATGGCGACGAGCCGCGGCCATTCATCCCTGCCGACCGGCGGGCCGGAGCCCGGCCCGGGGGACCGGGATCTGGCCGCGCCGGATCTCACCGGTAGCGCGGTCCGAGCAGTCGAAAGTGATCTGCCGGCGCTGTCCGTCCACTCCGGCTGGAGTGGCCCCTGGGGAGCCCCTGACGCTTCCGTGTCCAGCCCCGGTGACCGCCGTCGCGCCTGCCCTGAGGAACTCCCCGCCCTGCCGTCTCCTTGGGTCCGCGGCGGGTGCGGGCTCAGCACCGACTCCTTCAGATCTCGCCGGAACCTCCCCAGGCGCCGCACCTGCGCCGCCCGGAGCCAGGAGCGCATCCCGAGGTTGCCGGATGGGCGGCCGCCCGCCGCGGGGGCCCATCCGGCCTACCTGACCGCGACCGCGTAGACGATGAGGACCGCCGCGAAAACGTACAGGAGATAGAGGTTGACGTCGCCGGACTGGATCGGCCGCGCCCGCCGGGCCAACACCTCCACCAGCCGGACGATGGGGTGGTAGAGGTAACTCTCGAAGAGGGGCGTCACCTGGAACCGGTAGTGCACCGGCCCCGACCGCCCGGCCGGATCATCCGAAGCTCTGGTCACCTCGACATGGGGCCGGTAGAGGCCGTCGAAGGTGACCCGCACCGGGTTGGCGTGGGTGGTGGCGGTGTACTGCATGCGGGGCCGGAAGCGCATGATGCCACCGGCCCAGACCGGGACCCTCCGGTCCGGGGCTGTCCGGATGCGGCTCCTCACGATCAGGACGGGCACCAGCAGCATCGCCACCAGGCACACGGCCAGGTAGGTCGGTGAGAACGCGCTGAAGTTGGTGTGGGCCGGAATCACCGTCAGCCCAGGGACGATCAGGCGGGCGAGGATGTTGGTCCCGGTGGTCGCCGCCACCACCCGGTCCAGCCCCGTCAGCACCAGGGGGGCCCCCAGCGCCAGGAACACGCAGGCAGTCGCCAGCAGGGCCGCCCCCGCCATCGGCTGGCCCCCCTCGCTGGCCCGAGCCGCCCCCTCACTGCGCGGCATCCCCAGAAATGGCATGCCGAAGGCACGGGCGAAGGCGTTGACGGCCAGGCCTCCAGTCAGCGCCATGGTGGCGGCGGCCAGGACCAGCAGCACTCCGACCACGTGGCTGTGGATGCGGAAACCCTGGAAGAGTCCCTCGAACACCAGCCACTCGCTGACGAAGCCGTTGAGCGGCGGCAGCGCCGCTATCCCCAGGGTTCCGACCAGGGTCAGCCCCGAAGTGATCGGCATCCGGTGAGCCAGCCCCCCCAGGCGGTCGAGATCGCGCAGGCCGGTGGCGTGTTCGACCACCCCGGTCTGGAGGAAGAGCATGGTCTTGTAGGTGGCGTGGTTGAGCACGTGGTAGAGCCCGGCGATCAGGAGCAGTGCCGCCACCGCCGGCTGGGAGGACTCGAAGAAGGTCAGCGAAGCCCCCAGGGCCATCATCACGATGCCGATGTTCTCGATGGTGGAGTAGGCGAGGAAGCGCTTCCAGTCTCGCTCCATGAGCGCGTACAACACCCCCAGCAGGGCCGAGACGGCTCCCAGCGCCATCGCCAGCAGCCCCCACCAGACAGGCCCCCGCGGCAGCAGCTGGAAGGCGACCAGGGCAAAGCCGTAGACGCCGAGCTTGGTCACGATCCCGGAGAGGAAGCCGGAGCCGTCGGCGGGCGCGACCGGGTGGGCGGCCGGCAGCCAGATGTGGAGGGGCACCAGGCCCGCCTTGAATCCGAAGCCGAGCAAAGCGAGCAGGAAGACCGCATCCCGCCAGCCGGGCGCCAGCTGGCCGGCGTGGGCCTGGATCACCGCGAAGTCGAGGCTGCCCGCCTGCACCGCGAGGATTCCGAGGGCGGCCACGATCATGGCGAAACCCGCCTCCCCCAGGGCCAGGAAGAGGAACGCGCCCCGGGCGACCTTGAGGTCCCGCTGGTGGCGCAGGATCAGCAGGTAGCTGCTGAAGGTCATCGACTCCCACGCCACCAAGAAGACCGTCACCGAGCCGGCGCAGAGCACCACCAGGCTGGCCACCAGCGCTCCGTGGTAGGCCAGGAGGTAGAGCGACGTCCCGCGCCCTGGCCGATGGTACCGAGGCAGGTAGGCGCCGATGGCGGCTGCCACCAGCCCCAGCGCGACCACGAAGACCGCCGCCATGGGGGTCAGGGCGAAGGAGGTCTGCCCGGCCGGACCCTGGCCCAGGTTCAGGTGGGCGGGGGTCCGGCCAACCACCGCCACCAGCCCCGCCGCCAGCGCCATGGCGCCGCCCAGGCTGGAGAGTCCGGCGGCGCCCAGAACTCCGACCCGGCGCTGCACCGCGGCCGCGATCGCCCCCGCCAGCAGCCAGGTGACGGCGGCCGCGAGCAGCAGCCCCAAGATCACGGTACTCATGGCCGGCTGGCCGCCCGGCCCTGCTTGGGCCCCATCCTCTCCTCGAGCCGATCCACCGCCACCAGCAGGCCCTGCAGCAAGGCCAGGGGACTGGGAGGGCAACCGGGAATGAAGACATCGATGGGCAGCAGGTCCCTGATGCCTCCGTGGCTGTACTGGTCAGGCGCGAAGACCCCCCCCAGCGGGCAGGCCCCCACTGAGACCACGATCTTGGGATCGGGCATGGCCTCGTAGGTGGCCAGCAGGGCGTGGTCCATGGCGAGGGTCCCGGGCCCGGTCACCAACAGGCAGTCGGCGTGGCGCGGCGCCGGGGTGAAGAACAGTCCGAGGCGATGGAGGTCGTAGTGGGGGGACGCCAGGAGCTTGATCTCCGACTCGCAGGCGCCGCAGGAGCCGGTGTCGACGGTGCGGATGTGCAGGCTGCGCCCGAGCAGGCGTGAGCTCCGGCGGCGCAGCTCGGAGCCGACCTGGCGGAGCTCCCTCTCGGGAACGACGGGAGAGCCCTCTGCCACCATCGGCAGAGAGGCCACCGTCCTCGCCGTCGGCGGTCCCCCCGCGACCTTCTTCAAGACCGGCCCTCCAGCGGGAATTTCAGGCGCAGCCTGGCTGGATCGCGAGTCGCCCACTGGAACTCCCCGCTCGCTCGCCCCAGGTCACCGCCGACCCCCAAACAGCGCTGGCAGGCGGTGCAGCAGCCGACGTCCAGGATCAGAGCTCCGCCCGCCAACTCCAGGGCTCGACTGGGACAGACAGAAACCATCCGCTGGGCCACCCGCGCATCGAGCGCGGCCGGGTCGAAGGTGGGCGGGGTCGGCAGCTGGGAGCTGGAGGCGTCGGGTCGCTTCGGGTAGGCGGTGGTGACCACCCCCCGGCGAACCCCGCGCAGGAACCAGAGCGCCATCAGCGGGCGAACCCAGCCACCGTCAGCCCGAAGCTGGCCTCGATGATGGCGACATCGGTGAAGACGTTGCGGGAGCGCAGGGCGTCGTCGAAGGCACGCCAGTTGCGGACCGAGGCGGGCCGGATGCGAGCCGCCTCCACCCGGCCGGCTCTCAGCTTGACCCAGGCCAGGGCCTCCCCACGGGCGGACTCGCACCACCCCAGCGCGCTGCCGTCCTCCTCATCTCCCCTGGGAGCGACCACCGAGCCGCGGGTCAGGGACGAGTCGACCAGCTCCCCCGACTTCAGCCAGTGCTCGATCAGGCGCTCGGACTCACGGATCTCCTCGATCGCCACCCGCAGCCGCGCCAGGACATCGCCGTCGTGCTGCGAGGGCACGCTCAGGCCGGCGGCCCGCACCGACTTGGGATGGTCGCGGCGAAGATCGGTTCCCACCCCGGAGGCTCGCGCCACCGGCCCGACCAGCCCCAGTCGGGCGGCCGCCTCGGGAGTCACCACCCCGGCCGCCTCCAGCCGGTCCACAAAGGAGTTGGTGCGCAGCAGGGCCCCGACGCGCTCCGCGAAGCGGCTGCACAGGGGTCCCAGCTCCGTCTCCAAGGTGGTCGGGTCGCAGCCGCGCTGCACCCCTCCGACAGCGATCACGTTGAAGAGGTAGCGGTGCCCGAAGGCCGCCGCGTTGAGGCGCAACCACTCCTCCAGCAGCATCTCCATCTGCGCCTGCCCCACCCCGAGTCCGGTCGCCTGGCACAGGCCGGCGGTCGTCGCCACGTGGTTGTAGATGCGCTCCAGCTCCAGCGCCACCGCTCTGGTGCGCTCGGCGGCTGCCGGCACCCGGGTGCCGGAGGCGGTTTCCACCGCCCTGGCGAACGCCAGGGAGTTGCCCACCGCCCCGAGGCCCTCACAACGCTCGACCAGGAAGAGCGCCTTGGCTGGATCCAACCCGGCCAACTGCTGCTCAATGCCACGGTGCTTGTGAAACCACGCCAGGTAGACGTCCAGGAGCTCCTCCCCGGTCGTCACCAGGCCCAGGTAGAGCGACTCCTGGCCGACCCCGCGCACCGGGCCGACCGGAAACTCGAACGCCTCCCCCTGGACCACGTGAGGGGCGCGCACCTCGGTGGGGAGGGGATGGGCCTGGACGGCGCCGACCGCCATTCGCAAGGGGGCACCGGCCTCCCTGTCGGGAGGGAGCAGCACCCGGTTCAGAGGCATTCCCCCGCCCGGGAGCAGCCCCCAGAGCTCAAAGATCTCGCACTCCTCCAGATAGGCGCCCGGCAGCGCGGTGGCCACCCCGGGGTGGTGGTCGGCCGCGACCGCGCTGTGCAGGAGGAGATACCGCTCCTCGTCGTCGAAGGCCAGCACCAGGACGCGCTCCAGTTGCGGACCGGCATCCAGGTTGGCTCCCACCGGGGCCACGAACATGTCGGCCAGGCGGGCGGAGCTGGCCGCCAGCGCGGCTGCGGCCGCGCCCAGGTCGGTGGGCTCGACCCGCCAGGCGGTGACCCCGGCCTGAGGGCTCGGCCGCGCCTGGCCCGGGAGCCGCAGGAGCACCTCGGCCAGGGAGAGGGCGGGGGCGTTGGCGGTCATCGGATCAGCGCCACCGAGTGCAGCAGCAACGCGTTGAGCCAGCCCGGGATCCAAAGTCCCAGCAGGAGCAGTCCGCACAGCCCCAGCAGCAGCGGCGCCGCCGCGCTCCAGCGCTCCGCCCGGCCCCGGTAGGGCGAGACCGCGGCGGCCTGCGCCTGGCCGACCGCCATCCCGCTGGTGGTGTGCATGAAACCGATGAAGACGATCACCAGCAGCAGGAGGAAGAGGCCGACCAGGGCCGGGTAGGCGGCCGCCAGACCGGCGCGCACGATCACGAACTCGCTGATGAACAGGCCGAACGGAGGTGACCCCACGATGGCCAGCGAGCCGATCAGGAGAGCTCCCCCGGTCAGGGGGAGGCTGGTCAGAGCGCCGCCGATCCGATCCGCGCGCCTGGTGCCGTAGGCGAGCACCAGGGTGCCGCCGGTGAGGAAGAGGACCGCCTTGCCGATGCTGTGGTTGAGGGTGTGCAGGAGAGCCCCATAGAGGCCCAGCACCCCCCCGAATCCGAGCCCCACCGCGATGATGCCCATGTGCTCCACCGAGGAGTAGGCGAAGAGGCGCTTGAAGTCGCGGCGGTGGATCATGAAGAACGCCCCCACCGCGATCGAGAGGAAGCCGAAGACCAGCAGGACGTGGCTGGCGTAGGCGGGGCCCAGCCGGCCGTTGGCGATGGCGACGAACCGGATGATGGCGTACATGCCCACGTTGAGGAGGGCGCCCGAGAGCATTGCGCTGGCGGGGCTGGGCGCCTCGGAGTGGGCGTCGGGCAGCCAGGTGTGCATGGGGGCCAGCCCCACCTTGGTCCCGTAGCCGACCACCGCCAGCAGGAATCCCAGCCGCACGCCGACCGGGCTCAGCTGCTGGGCATGTGCCACCAGGTAGGCCCAGGTGAGGTGCTGGTCGGGACTGCCGGCCAGTCCCGTGGCGGCGTAGAAGACGAACAGGGTGCCGGCCAGAGCGATGGTGATCCCCAGACTGCTGATGATCACGTACTTCCAGCCCGCCTCCAGCCCCTCGGTGCGGCCTTCGATCGGCACCATCACCACGCTGGCGAGCGTGGCCGCCTCGACCAGGATGAACAGCAGCCCCAGGTTGGCGGTCTCGACCGCCCCCATCATGGCGGTGGCGAAGAGGCCGAAGACCACGAAGTAAACCCTGATTCGGCGAGACGAGAGCAGCCCCCGACGCTGCTCGGTCGCGATGTAGGAGAAGGAGCCCAGGCTGGCGAGGAAGACCACGATCGCAACCGTGATCGCGAAGAAGGCGCCCAGGCCGTCGACGTAGACGAAGCTGCCGCTGCTCGCGAGCGGCTGGCCGGGGATGACCACGATGGCGGTGGCAACCGCCAGGAGGAGGCCGAGCAGCGCGCCCACGATGGTGGCGAGGCCGGCCAGCCTGGCTCTGGCCGTGACCAGCCCGGCCATGCTCCCGAGCAGGGGAGCCGCCGCGGCCAGGATCGGAAGGACGATCACGAGGGTTCCCGCCCGGGCCGCACGAGGGAGGCTGCGGAGATCCGCTCCGCGATCCCCGTGGTCATTGCCAGCATGATCAGGAAGCCGGCGATCAGGTCGAAGAAGATGCCCGCTTCGACGATGAACGGGAAGCTGGCGGTGAGGGTGATGGCGCCCAGGAAGACACCGTTCTCCATGATCAGCCAGCCGATCAGCTGAGCCACCATGTGGCGCCGCACCACCATCATCAGAGCCCCCAGCAGCAGGACCGCGGTGGAGAGGGGGATGATCGACCTGGAGATCAGGCCGTGGGCGAGGTTCTGGGGCCCGATCACCAGATAGGCGAAGGCGCACAGCCCGGCCCCCAGGATCAGGGAGGTCGACAGCCCCACCGCGACGCTGGCGTCGCGCTTGAGTTGCAGCCGCCGCACCAGCAGCCGGCGCGCCGCCACCGGGATGGCTATGCCCTTCAGACAGAAGGTGAGCCCGGCGAGCACCCACAGGGCGGGGTCTCCGGTGACCGAGGCGGCGACGGCGGCGGCCGCCGCCAGCAGCACCGACTGCAGTCCGTAGTAGGTCAGATAGCGGTCGAAGAGCTTGGATCCCAGGCACGCGAACGCGGTCAGGAGGATCAGGACCGCGTCCAGACTGAGGAAGAGTCCGGCCGGGGAGGCCAGGGAGAGGTGCTGCATCTCTACTTGGCGACCACGTAGGAGGTGACCAGCCCGATCAGGGCCAGCAGGAAGGCGCCCCCCAGGTATTCCGCGATGCGGAAGAAGCGCAGCTTGGCGAAGGAGGAGTCGATGATCACGATCGCCAGCCCACAGATCGCCAGCTTGCCCAGCAGGGCCAGGATCCCGAGGAGGCCGCCGGCCAGGCTGGTGCCGTTGCCCAGGCCGCCGGGGAGCACGAAGACGTTCATGAAGATGGAGGAGAGCAGGAACAGCTTCATCCAGCCGCCCCACTTCACCAGCGCGT
>JAKAWF010000063.1 GCA_021817025.1 bacterium | reverse complement strand
CTGGTCACGGCCAGTTCTCTTTCCTCATTCCATCTCCTGCCCAGCTGGGCCCTGCTCCACGGCGCCGGCACCATCACCTGCGCCCACTCCTCTGCCTCGGGGATACTCGCCCCGGAGCGAGGCGCCGGCACCCGGGAGGCGTCCCGGGCGTGCGGTTGCTCCTCCCGGAGCCCCCTGTCCCAGGCGTATCAGCCCCTTGGTGGGATGCGACACCACGGCTCCTGGTCGGTCGGTCCACCTCGAAGCGATGGGCCTGGTGAACCCAGCCCCGGGGAGGTCGACCTTCCCCATCGCCCACGGGCTTCCCAGAGGGGGTGCCAACGCCCCCGGCGCCACATCGCGCTGGGCGCAGCCGAGCGCCTTCTCGGCCCTGTTCCGGGCGTCCCCGCGGCCATGGAGGCGAGCGCAGAATGAGGTGAGCACCCCGGTCATGTCCCGCCCCAGGCCGTCAGCGACTTCGCCGTCGGCGACCACCACTTGCCGCTCGAGGTCTCCTCGCTGGTCGGGTCAGGACACCCTGGCGTGGACGATGGCGTGCTTGGTGGCGGCGCCCGCCGCCGGGATCGTCCCCGACGGGGTGCGGACAGCCGGCTCAGGCAGCTGTCCGGGGCGGAACCACCGCCAGGCGGTCTGGTAGTGAACGCCTTCCAGTCTGGCCCACTCCGACCACCTCATGTCGAGACAGCTGGAACAGCTGCGCGGTGAGAGGTATTGATGCTGTGGGAAGCAGTTGGCAACCCCCGGCAGGCATCGAACTCAGGTACCCCAATGAAAGTGTGGTGGCGGCCACCCACCTCCCGTAACTCCGGCCCTGGACTCGCTGGCCCCACCCCACCTGGGATCACCGCTTTCGGACGGGCGCGAAGCGGGGCGACGCTTGGGGCAGGCCGCCGGGAGGACACCGCTCCGTCCCGATCGAGCGCTCTCAGGCGAGCGTGGCCCCAGTGCCCCGGAGCGCCGGCCACCGCCTCCCGGTTGTGCATGCCAACCAAACTGCGCAGCTGGCCCGCCGGCAAATCGAGCTAGCGCTCGTCGGGCACCATCGACTCAGGCACACCCGTAACCTGGTACGGCAGGTCGCTGATGTCGAAGTAGCGCACCGGCTTGCGCATGCGCTTGGCGATTCCCACCTGCACCTTGAGCCCCAGGGAGAGCTCCCCGAAGACCCACATCTCCTCACATCGCGCGATCAGGTTGTTCATGGCCTCGCGGACCAGGTCCTTGGGCACGGTGTGGAGAAGGTAGTAGTCAAAGAGCATGAAGGGCGTGACCGGTACCCGACCCTCGTCCAGCACGAACTTGGTGAGCTGTTGGCGCCAGAAGAAATTTCGATTGCTGATCGCCACGTAGACCAGAGGCTTGGGTCGGCGCAGGGTCCGCTCCGCCTGCTCGGCCGGGCTGGCCCGCGGCGTGGCCGTGAAGATGAGTTCGAGGATGTCGTCGGCTGAGCGGTCCGACTCGACCTTGGGGACAGCTCCCACCTCCCCCTCGGCAGCGCTCCCAGGGACAGTTGCAGGCAGATCGCCCGCCAACCTCGAGCCGCCATCGTGCGCATGCTTCTTTCCACCCAAGATGTCGCCCGAGTATACGGTTTCTACGCTCCGGATCGGGGAGCGGCGCGCACTTCGGCCAACAGCAGAGCCAGTCGCACCAGCGCCCGCGCCAGCAGCCGCTGATTCCCGGGCTGGTTCAGCCAGCGGCTGGCACCTGAGGGGTGGGGCAGCGGCAACACCCATGGTAGCCCACCCCGGGGAGGGACCTCACCGTCCTGGATCTCGAGTTGTCGGCCCTCTCCGTCGAAGACTCGACCCACCAGCTGGTCCATCGCCCCCACCCCCACGAAGCGGGCGATCGCCAGCTGGCCGACCGCCACCAGCAGCCGCGGCCGCAGCAGCTCGAGCTGCCCGTCCAGATGGGAGCGGCAGAGCTCGACCTCCACCCTCGACGGGCGGCGGTCACCCGCCCCGGAGCCGGCCGGGCCGGGGAAGCACTTGGTCATCGAGGTCAGGTAGATGGCCCGTCGCGCCTGAGGCTCAGGCCCGGCACCGGCCTCGGCCAGCCACCGAAACAGCTGCTTGCCAGCACGCCCGCTGAAGGGCAGCCCGCTCTCCACCTCCAATCGGCCCGGGGCCTGCCCCACCAGCACCACCGGGGCTGGAAGTGGGGCCGGGAGGACCGGCGTGGCCCGGTCCAAGAGGCCCGCCTCGACGCAGCGCCGGCAACTGGCGACATGGGCGTGCAGGCACCCCAGAGGTGGGTCGGAGTTTCCCCTCCCGCGCGCGCCCGGAAACCTCGAAATCGCAGCCAACTGGTGCTATCCTAGAGGCGACCAAGCCGTCCCCCGGCGGTCCCTCGCCAAATCAGGTCACCCAGATGCCTCAAGGCTCCGACCCCCGGCGTCCCCCCGATCAGCAGTCACCTGACTCAGGGCCTCCCGCTCCGCCCGGCTGGTGGACTCCCATGTGGCAAGAGCGACTCCCGCAGGAACGGGTCAAGACCGCTCCTCGACTGCCGCTCGCTCGTCTGGTTGGGGGCTTGCCGAGACGCCTTCTGGGGGCGGCGGTGCTGGTGACGGTGGTGACGGCGGTGGTGCTAGGAAGCTTCGGCTTCGGGACCATCGCGGAACTGCTGGGTGGTGTCGTCGTGCTCACGCTGGCAGCGCTGGCGGCTGAGCCCATGTGGCGGCGGACCAGGCACCGCGCCACCACCTGGTGGCGTTGATGGACCGCCATCGGTGGCGGCCGCGCCGGCACGAGCTGCCGCTGCCCGAACTATCTGAGGTGGCGGCCGCCATGGGAGGCTGGCTGAGGCAACGTGCCGAGGGGCCGGGTCTGGAGGCGGCGGTGGCCGGCGGGATGCTGGGACTGATCCGCCACTCCGCCCACCTCCTCGACGAGGTGGCGGCCGGGCTGGAGCGGGCCATTGAGCCACCTCCGCCGCCGGTGAGGGGCAGGCGGCGGGCCGCCAGCGCGGGCAAGGGCTCCTCTCGGCCGCCACAAGTCCGCAAAGCCAAGCCCGACCCGGCTGAGACGGCTCAGCCCCACTGAGATTCGGCGCGCCGGGGAGCCGGCAGGCCGGGGGTGTTCACGGCCTCCGCCAGACCCCTGCCATACTCGCGCTGAGAGGGGTTGGGCGCGAGATCGAAGAGGCGGTAGCTCTCGGCCAGTTCCACTCCCGCCTGCGCCCCGATCTGGCGCACCCTGTCCCAGGTGGGCTGGCGCATGGCGGCGGCATCGAACTGACTTCGGTGCTCCCCCAGGGCGGCCAGCTTGTTCTCGACATCGACGCTCGCGACCGGCACCGCCACGTCCGCGCGCTCCCCCGCTCCCACCAGCACGAAGCGCGTCTTGTGCGGCCGCAGGCCCTCGTCCCGCAGCAGCTCGGGGAAGGCCCGGGCGTCTCTGGCACTGGGAAACACGGCGTCCAGGCAGGCATCCGCCGCGGCCCGATGATCAGGGTGGTTGATGTAGCCACGTCCGAAGAAGCGGCTGGTGGGGTCCATCGTCACCACCAGCTCGGGACGAAAGTCCCGCAGCACCCGGACCAACGCCCGGCGAACGTCCAGAGTGTTCTGAAGCATCCCGTCGGGGTAGCCCAGACAGCGCACGTCCTGGACCCCGAGGTGAGCCGCCGCCCTGAATTGCTCCTCGAGTCGGATCCGGCTCAGGGCTCCCGCTGGGATTTCAGGGTCATCCCCACCAGCGTCGCCGTCCGTGACCAGACAGATGCCCGCCCGAGTGCCCCGCCGCACCCACGCGGAGACCACGTCCGCCGCCAGGAAATCGCAGTCGTCCGGATGGGCGACCACCACCAGGGCCGACTCCGGCACGTACTCGAACAGCTCCAGCTCGGCCGGCAAGGGATCGGGCAGGGACGCGCCCTCACCATCGGTCCGGCTACTCATGCAGCCGCTATCCTGACACGAATGCCAGCCCAGTCGCCGACCCCTCGGATCGCCACCTTCTCCATAGCCGCCACCGACGGCAGGGACTGGGGCGTCGCGGTCGCCTCCAAGTTCCTGGCGGTGGGCAACGCCGTGCCGGCGGCCGCGGCCGCGGTCGGCGCACTGGCCACCCAGGCGATGGCCAACACCTCGTATCGGGGCCGTGGCCTCGAGCTGCTGGCCGAGGGGCGCACGGCCAGTGAGGTGGTCGACATCCTGACTGGGGCCGACCCTCAGCGCGAGCATCGCCAGCTCGGGGTGGTGGACCGGGACGGCGAGGCCGCCACCTTCACGGGCTCCGCCTGCTTCGAGTGGGCGGGAGGCCGCACCGGCCAGGGCTGTGCCTGTCAGGGCAACATCCTGGCCGGCGCTGAGGTGGTGGATGCTCTGCTCCGCTCCTTCGAGACCAGCCAGGGCAGTTTGGGCGACCGCCTTCTGAGCGCTCTGGCGGCGGCCGATGCCGCCGGTGGAGACCGCCGTGGTCGCCAGTCCGCGGCGATCCTGGTGGCCCGTGCCGGCGCTGGTTACGGAGGCTTCGATGATCGCATGATCGATCTGCGGGTGGACGACCACCCTCAGCCGATGGCCGAGCTGGCCCGGTTGGTGGACGTTTGGCGGCTCCATTTCGAAGCCCCAGATCCAGCCGATCTCATTCCCGCCGACCAGGCGACTGTGGAACGGCTCCAGCGGGCGCTGGAGCGGCGGGGTAGAGTCAGCCCTCAGGCCGACCGGGACGCGGTCTTCGCAGCGCTGGAGGCCTGGGCGGGCATGGTCAATCTGGAGGAGCGCTGTGGCCGGCGCGATGTCGTGGACCCACTGCTGCTGAGCGCTCTGGAAGCGGATCCCGGCCCGGCCTGAGCACGCTCTCTGAGCGCCGCCTCGGCCGGCCGGCGGCGGCTGCCGTCATCGCAGTTGCCAGCCCGTGGAGCAACAGCTGCTGCGCTGCCAGGGCTGCCTGCCCGTAGCCGCTGGTCAACTCCCTCACCAGCTCCGGGGACGGGCGTTCGACCAGCTCGTACGCCCCCTGCACCGCCTTGCGCACACCCAGGTCCTCGGCCACCAAGATCGGGCGGCCCAGGACCCGACCCAGATACTGCAGGGCCGTCCAGCGACCGATTCCAGGCACCTGGACCAGTCGAGACACCACCTCGACGTCAGGGAGCCGGGCGAGGTCCTCAAAGTCCAGGGTCCGGTCCGCCACCGCCTCTCCCAGCGCTTTGAGGCAGCGCCCCTTGGCCGCGGTCAGTCGCAAGGCTCTGAACTCGTCGGGGCCGGCTCCCGCCAGGGCGGCGGCGTCCGGGGCGAGGGCGAAGTCGCTGCCAATGGCGATCCGCCGACCCAGCCGCTGCAGCAGCGCCCTCCTCACGCTGACCGCGAACTGCAGGTTCACCTGCTGAGCGGTGACGAAGGCTACCAGCGCCCCCAGCGGATCCAGGTAGCGAACCGGAACTAGACCGGGGAACAGGGCCCCCAGGCGCCTCACGGCCGGATCCGAGTCGGCCAGCCGGGCCAGCGCCGCGGTCTGGTCGACGAACATCCGGGAGATCGCCTCCAGGGCGGCCGGGGGCGGCTCGGGATCGCTGAAGTCGACCTCGACCAGACCCGGGCCGGCGGCGCGGACCGCGACCGCCAGCAGGCGGTCCCCCAGCCGCAACGGCCGGCAGAGGCGCTTCCCGTCCCAGCGATCCATGAGATCGTCCCCCCAGCGCGCAAAGCGGTCGAGGGAGCCTGAGAAGTCGGTGGCGGGCGGAATCGGTAGCAGCAAGCGAGGCGCCCGGGTACCGATCAGCTGCCGGTTCGAGTCCCCGCCAGATCCCGCCCCTGGTAGCCCCACCCAACCGATGGCGCCGCCTCCCCGGTCGGCCCGGAGGCGAGGCCGAGGCCGCTCCCGAAGCGGGCGGGGTTGTGCGCCGCCAGGCGGCTCGGGACGAGATGGGCGGCGAGGGCGAAGATCAGCCAGCCGAAGAAGAGCGGCAGCCCGAAGCCCCAGATGTCCTTGGCCATGTAGAAGTGGAAGTCCTGGGCGTCCACGTACTGCATCGCGGTCATCATCAGACCCGCCACCCCGAAGGTGGCGTTGCTCAGCACGAAGGCCTGGGCCACGATCCGGGGCCGTTCCAGGCGAAACCGATCGAGCGGCCTCAGCTCCCCCGCAGGTGCGGGCGCGCCCCGCCAGCCCGCCCAGAGGTAGCCGAGCATGATCGCCCAGCAGATGGCGCCCACCGAGAAGACCAGGATCCCAAAGCTCACCAGGCTCTGCTGGACCACCACGTTGAGCCCCTCGGTGCCGGCGTAGACACCCTGGTTCAGGAGCAGCCCGCCCCCGCTCAGGAGGGTGCCCCCGAGCACGCCGCTGACCACCACCGCCGTCCAGCTGGTCATCTCCCGGCGCCGGACGGGATAGGTCCCACCCAAGGCGCCCAGCACCCTCCAAAGGATTGGCGACCCGACCATCCACATGAGCCATGGCGGGACGATCGCGGGCAGCCAGTCGACCGCCAGGTTGTAGTGGAAGTCGTAGCCGTCCCAGGCCCGCAGCAGCACCATGGCCGCCCACACCACCATGGTGTAGACCAGCAGATAGACAACCGCGCCGGCCACCAGCTCGAAGCGGTGTTCGACCAGCTGCCGCAACCCGCCCTCGGGCGGCTGCAGCCAGCCGGCCACTCTCCAGTAGAGCGGCAGGGCGAGGGCCAGGACAATGGCCACCGGAGTCACCCACGGCAGAATGTCCATCAGCAGGTTGGAGTGGAAGGCGTTGGGGTTGAGCGCCCTGAGCATGACCATCACGGCCCACACCACCAGGACCAACAGCAGGCCCAGCATGATCGCTGCCGAAGCCACCTCGAAACGGCGCTTGATCAGGACGTCCCAGCTCATCTGGCTGCAATGGTAACGGCCGGGGGCTCGGGCGGAGCGCCCCCGGAGGCGACCCTGCTCGGGCTGCTGATCAGCGCCCCAGGGCGCGGAAGACGAGCACCAGCCCGAGCAGGAGCAGGACTCCCGAGACCAGCGCCAGGCAGCCGAAGTCGAAGCTGATCAGCACCCGGAAGCGGGTCCCCATCTGACCCACGGCGGGAGAGCGGAAGGGCCGACGCTGAGCCTCCACCGGTCCGCTGCGCGGCAGGGATTGTGGCGTCTGCCGCTGGCGGCCCCAGATGCTGTGGAGGCTGATGCCGGCCCCGGCGGCCATCAGCACGCCCACCGCCAGGATCAGAAAACCTAGCCCCAGGCTGCTGCCGCCAGCGCTCACGACCAGCACCGGTACCTGGACTTGCATCGACTCTGGATGGATCTCGATCGGGGCGGCCCCCGGCGGAAATAGGGCAGGGCCCGATACTCACTGCGGGCGTCGCGGATCCAACCCCCCAAGGACCCCACCACGATCACCAGTCCTATGATCACCACCACCAGCTTGGTGATGACCCCGATCATGCTCATCGTCACCCCCAGGGCAAGCAGGATCGGCCAGAAGCTTGGTCCCGGCAGCTCTTCGCCGGCGTGACTGGGGGTGGGAGCTGAATCGTGCTGGTCAACCATGGGTTGTCCCCAGGTAGAGGGTCGCCCAGATGAAGGCGGTGGCCAGCATCAGAATCGCGATTAGGGTCAGGATGACTCCAAAGCGGATGTTGCCACCGGCGATCTTGCGCTGCATCACCCCTCCTCTGTCGATGCGCCCATCTTACGGCCGGGAGGCGTCGGCGCCAACTGGGCGCCGGATCGAAGCCGCTCCGCTCCGGCACTGTCGGCGCCGGTCAGCCAGCCCATGGTGGCGAGAACCACGACCAACACCCAGATGGCGGCCGCGAGGGCGATGTGGAGATCCTGGAGCGCGTCGGGAGCCGCCAGGGTGGCGACCAGCCCCCCCACCGCGACCTGCGCCAGCAGCAGCACCGCCATCAGGTCGGCCAGCAATCGCGCGCCCCCCACAAACCGCCAGCGGCGAGCCACATGCATGGCGAAGAGCACGATGAAAATCGAGACCACCAGCACCGTCAACCGGTGCGCGTATTGAATGGCGATCAGGGGCCCGGCGACTCCCTGAGGGGCACAGAAGGGCCACGAGGGGCAGGAATAGGTGGCCCCGCCGTCCACCACCAGGGAACCGGAGATCAGGAGCACGAAGGTCAATCCGACCGTGGAATAGGCGAGCTTGCCAAGCCGCCGGCCGGCCGCAGGACGCTGGGCAACCAGCACCGCGGCCACGGTGACCCAGGTCACCCCCAGCACGATCAGGCCGAAGAGGAGGTGCAGGGCCACCGTCACGGGGGCGTTGTGGGTGAACACGGTGATGGCGCCCAGAGCGATCTGGATCGCGATCACGCCCACCGCGGCGGTGGCTGGGATCACGATCGAGCGGTGCTCGCGGGCCCACCGCCAGGCCGCGAGCGCGGTCAGGATCACGAACAACGTGAGCAGGGCCACCACATAGCGGTGGGACTGCTCCAGGAGGGCGTGGAAGCGGTCGATCGGGCCCAGCTGCCCGTAGCAGAGCGGCCATCCCGGGCAGCCCATGCCCGACTCGGTGACCCGTACCGTGCTCCCCAGGACGATCAGGAGGTAGGTGATCACCCCCGTCACGAGGGCCAGTACCGTGAGGGTCCGCGGCAGCCGGCGCCCGCTCCCGTACGGCGCGGCCGAACTCAAGGCATTACCGTGCCCGGTGGGTTGATCTGATGGCCGGCCAGCCGCCAATCACGCAGGGGCCGGTTGCTCTCCACCTCGGGGATCTCCATGTCGAAGTCGTGCGGAGGAGGCGGACTGGTGGTCAGCCACTCCAGCGAGTTGCCCTCCCACGGGTCGTTGGGAGCCGTCTTGGGCCCGTGCAGCGAGATCACCACGTTGTAGAGGAAGATCATGATCGCGACCGCGATGATGTACGAGCCGACCGTCTCCAGCAGGTTGAGCGGGCCCCAGCCGGTGCTGGCCCCGTAGGTGGCGATCCGGCGCGGCATCCCCATGACGCCCAGGAAATGCATCGGCATGAAGGTGAGGTTGAAGCCCACCAATAGCAGCCAGAAGTGCCACTTGCCCAGACGCTCATTCAGGAACCGCCCGAACATCTTGGGCCACCAGTAGTAGAGGCCCGCGAAGACCGCGAACAGAGAACCGCCCACCAAGACGTAGTGGATGTGAGCCACCACCCAGTAGGTGCCGTTGAGTTCGTAGTCGAGTCCCAGGGAGGCCAGGAAGACGCCGTCCAGCCCGCCGATCAGGAACATCAGGATGAACCCGACAGCGAAGAGCATCGCGCTGGTGTAGCGGATCGAGCCGCCCCACATGGTGCCGAGCCAGTTGAAGATCTTGACCCCGGTGGGAACCGCGATGATCATGGTGGCCCCCATGAAGAAGATCTGCACCGGCAAGGGCAGGCCCACCGTGAACATGTGGTGGCCGAAGACCATGAAGCCGAGCACCCCGATGGCCGCCATCGACATCGCCATCGCGCGGTAGCCGAAGATCGGCTTGCGGGTGAAGACCGGCAGGATCTCCGAGATCACCCCGAAACCGGGCAGGACCATGATGTAGACGGCGGGGTGGGAGTAGAACCAGAAGAGCAACTGGTAGAGGATCACGTTGCCGCCATGGGAGGGATTGAAGAAGTTGGTCCCCAGCTGGCGGTCCATCAGCACCATCGCCAGAGCCCCCGCCAGGAAGGGCGTGGCAAGCAGCACCAGAGCTGAGGTCACCTCGATCGCCCACACGAAGAGAGGCAGGCGGAACCAGGTCATCCCGGGCGCCCGCATCCGGTGGATGGTGACCAGGAAGTTGACCGCCCCCATCACCGAGGCGATCCCCACGATGTGCAGCCCCAGGATCCAGAGATCCTGGCCCACCTGGGGCGAGTACAGCTTCTCGGTCAGGGGCACATAGCCGGTCCAGCCGGCGGCGGCGCTGCCCCCGAAGAAGAAGCCGCTGTACATCACCAGCCCGGCCAGGGGGATGAGCCAGAAGGCAAAGGCGTTGATGCGCGGGAAGGCCATGTCCTTGGCCCCCAGCATCAGGGGCAGCATGAAGTTCCCGAAGGCCGACCAGACCGGGACCGTGAAGAGGAAGATCATCGTGGTCCCGTGCATGGTGAAGAGCTGGTTGTACTGGGACGCGGTCAACAGGTCGTTGTTGGGCTGGGCCAGCTGGGTGCGCATCAGGAGCGCCATCAGACCGCCGATCAGGAAGAAGAAGAAGGTGGTGTAGAGGTAGAGCAGGCCGATCCGCTTGTGATCGGTGGTGGTCACCCAATCCCAGACGCCCGGGTAACGCCGTGGCATCGGCCGGGAGAGGGGCAGTTCAGCAGTGGCCATTGCTCAGTTCAACCTCATCAGGTGGGCAGGTGTTGGACGTAACTCAGGTACTGGGACATGGGGACCACCTTGACGACGATCAGCATCTGGTCATGGCCGACCCCGCAGAATTCGTAGCACTGGCCGTTGTAAGTGCCGACCGAACTGCCCTCGATGAAGGCGTGGTTGACGATCCCGGGGAGCGCGTCGATCTTGGCGCCCAGGTTGGGCACCCAGAAGCCGTGGATCACGTCCAGCGACTCGGTGCTGATCTCAATCGGGACGTTGACCGGGATCTCGAGGGTCCGCAGCGAGGACTTGCCATTGGGGTAGTAGAAGGTCCAGTAGAACTGGCGCCCGACGACCTTGATGTGGATCTCCTGGCGCGCGGCCGGACTGGCCGGGCTGGGTCCGTGCCGGAGATAGCCCACGTTGACCGCGTTGAGCAAGAAGAGCCCAGTGACCACCAGCAAAGGCCCGATCGTCCAGGCGAGCTCCAGCCGGCTGTTGCCGTGGACCTGCTTGGGCATCTCGTCCGGAGATCGCCTCCGGAAGTGGATCGCCGCGTAGAGAATCGCCCCGCCCACCCCCACCAGCACCACGATGGAACAGACCAGGAAGACGTTCCAGATCATGTCGATGCGGTCCACCGGAGGGCCGCCGCCGTTGAGGAAGTTGCTGTTCTGGGCGAAGACCGGCAGGGGCGCCAGCAGGGCTCCCGCCGAGGCGAGCCCGAGCGCGAACCCCAGCCGGCCGACGACGCGGCGCCACCGTGTTCTCACCACTTCCTCCTGCACCGTGCCAGGCTGCCGATGTCGGTCGGCCGTAGGGGCGAGTATGCCCGCTCCCCGATCTCACTGTCAATCCGGCGGGGGACCCGGCGAGGGCATTCCTGGCGGGCTAAGATGGGGCGGTAGACGAAGATCCCCAGCTGGGGAATGGGGGCGTTGATGACAGAGATTTCCGCTGTGGATCCGCTCGGAGTCAGGCAGGGGCTGGGCGGAGGGGGCCCCACCTATTTCAGCTTCGCCAGGCTGCACGATCAGGGGTTGGCGGATCCGGATCGGCTGCCGATGACGGTCAAGGTCTGGCTGGAGATGCTGCTCAGGCAGGCGGGATCCCCTCACGTGACGGCTGAGGATGCCCTGCTGATGGCGCGCTGGGACGGCCAGCAGGTCGGTGGCCGCGAGCTCCCGTTCTTCCCGTCGAGGGTTCTGCTCCAGGACTTCACCGGCGTGCCGGCGGTGGTCGACCTGGCCTCGATGCGGTCGGCCATGGAGGCGCACGGCGGGGACCCCGGCCGGATCGATCCCATGGTCGACGCCGACTTGGTCATCGACCACTCGGTCCAGGTGGACGCTTTCGGCAGCGCCAGCGCCTACGAAGTGAATCTGGATAGGGAGTACGAGCGCAACTCGGAACGATACAGCCTGCTGCGCTGGGCCCAGCAGGCGTTCCGGGGCTTCCGCGTGGTCCCCCCCGGGATGGGCATCTGTCACCAGGTCAATCTGGAATACCTGGCCCGGGTGGTGTCCCTGCGGGAGGTCGACGGGGCCAGGATCGCCATCCCGGACACCCTGGTGGGGACCGATTCCCACACCACCATGGTCAACGGGCTCGGGGTCCTCGGCTGGGGCGTGGGCGGCATCGAGGCTGAGGCCGCGATGTTGGGGCAGCCGATGCTGCTGGCGCTGCCCACCGTGGTCGGGGTCCACTTCAAGGGCAGGCTGCCAGCCGGCGTGACCGCCACCGACCTGGTCCTGCGGGTCACCGAGTGGCTGCGGGGGCGCGGAGTTGTCAACAAGTTCGTCGAGTTCGCCGGCGAGGGACTCGACAGCCTGGCGCTGGCGGACCGAGCCACCCTCTCCAACATGGCGCCGGAGTACGGGGCCACAGCCGCCCTCTTCCCGGTCGACCAGGTCGTGCTCGACTACCTGCGCACCACCGGACGCAGCCCGGAGCTGATCGAGCTGGTCGAGCGCTACACCAAGGAGCAGGGCCTGTTCCGCACCGGCGACTCGCCCATCCCCCGGTTCAGCGAGCTGCTGGAGCTGGACCTCGACTCCATCGAGCCCAGCGTCGCCGGGCCCCGGCGCCCCCAGGACCGGGTTCCGCTGGGCCGTTCCAACGAGAGCTTCGTGAGCAGTTTCCCGGCCCGGAACGGAGCCGCCTTCGAGCCTGGGAGGCCGGCTCTGGAGGACGGTTCGGTGGTCATCGCGGCGATCACCTCCTGCACCAACACCTCCAATCCCAGCGTCATGGTGGCGGCGGGCATGCTGGCGCAGCGCGCCGTCGAGCGCGGGCTCAAGCCGCCCTGGTTCGTGAAAACCAGCATGGCCCCGGGCTCCCGGGTGGTGAGCGACTACCTGCGCCAGGCGCAGCTGCTGGAGCCGCTGGCCGCCATCGGGTTCGATGTCGTCGGCTACGGCTGCACCACCTGCATCGGCAACAGCGGGCCCCTCCCCGAGGAGGTGGCCCGGGAGGTCAGGGAGCGGGACCTCACCGTGGCCGCGGTGCTGAGCGGAAATCGCAACTTCGAAGGGCGGATCCATCCCCAGGTGCGGGCCGCCTACCTGGCCTCCCCGCCCCTGGTGGTCGCCTTCGCCCTCGCCGGCACCGTCCGGCGCGATCTCACCCAGGAGCCCTTGGGACTGGATGGAAAGGGCACACCGGTGTTCCTCCACGAGCTCTGGCCGAGTTCAGAGGAGGTCGCGGCGGTGGTCCGCTCATCGGTCAGGTCAGAGTTCTTCCATCAGGAGTACGAGCGCATCTTCGCGGGCGACGAGCACTGGCTGCAGATGGCCTCCCCCACCGGACCCACCTACCGCTGGAGCGCTGACTCCAGTTACATCCGCGAGGTGCCCCTGTTCGAGGGGATGGCCCCTGAGCCGCGGCCCGTGGAGGATCTGGTGGGAGCCCGGGTGCTGGCACTGCTGGGGGACTCGATCACCACCGACCACATCTCACCCGCCGGTTCGATTCCTTCCAGCAGCCCAGCCGGAGAGTACCTCCAGAGCCTGGACGTCGGGCCCCGCGACTTCAACAGCTACGGGTCCAGACGGGGCAACCACGAGGTGATGATCCGGGGCACCTTCGCCAACGTGCGCCTGCGCAACCGGCTCGCCGGAGATCGGGAAGGTGGTTTCACCACCCACCAACCGGACGGCGCTCCCATGACCATCTTCGACGCCTCGCTCCGCTATCGGGAGGAGGGGGTCCCGCTCTTGGTGATCGGCGGCAAGGAGTACGGCTCCGGCAGCTCCCGGGACTGGGCCGCCAAGGGCACCGCCTTGCTGGGGGTGAGAGCGGTGCTGGCCGAGACCTTCGAGCGCATCCACCGCAGCAACCTGGTGGGGATGGGGGTGGTGCCGCTGCAGTTTCAGGCGGGGGACTCGGCTCAATCGCTGGGGCTGGACGGCACCGAGACCTACAGCCTCACCGAGCTGGATCGCCGGCTGAGCCCCGGGGTCACCCTGGAGCTGTTGGTGGACAGGCCGGATGGCAGCCGCCAGGTGATTCCGGTCCTGGTTCGGGTGGACAACCGCACCGAGGTCGAGTACCTGCGCCACGGCGGGGTGCTCCCGATGGTGCTGCGACAGTTCCTGGCCAGCTGAGGCGGTGCTCTCGCTCAGCCACACCACCCCGGCTCGGAGGGTGCTGCTGGGCGCCGGCTCGCTCTCCGAGCTGCCGGCCGAGGCGGACTGGGCTGATCTGAGCCGGGTGGTGCTGGTCACGAGCGCCACCCTGTCCCGGTCGTCGCCGCTGGTCACGTCGGTCGAAGCCATGCTGGGAGGACGGCACCAGGCCACCTCCACTGGAGTCGGCGAACACGCGCCCGAGAATGCGGTCCGTCAGCTCCCGGACCTGCTGGAGCAGGTCGCGGCGGACGGCGTGGTCAGCCTTGGTGGGGGCAGAGCGTCATCGACGGCTGCAAGGCAGCTCTGCAGGGGATCGGAGCCGCCGGCAGGACCGATCCGGCGGTCCCCGCCACCCTCTCCGGAGCGGAGTTCATCGCCTCCGCCGGCATCACCGACACCGAGAGCCATGGCAGGCGCGGCCTGAGGGACCCCGAGGCTGCCCCCAAGGTGGTCTGGCTGGACCCGCAGGTGACGCTGCCCACCCCGAGCGGCTCTGGCTCCCATCCGGGATCAGGGCGCTGGACCACGCGGGGGAGACCGGCTGGGCCCCGGAACGCGATCCCCTGACCACCTTCCCGGCACAGGAGGCGATCCGCCGCCCGCGCCGGACCCGGCCGGACTGCAAGCAGAGCCCTGGAGCGATGGAGGCGCGGCACGATGCCCAGGTGGCGGCACGGTGGGCGGCGCTGGGGCTGGCGGGCAACACCCGACTGGCCGTTGCCTGTGGCCGTCATTGATCTCGTCGGAGGGCTTGACAAACCATATGAGCATCCGGGTGAACTTGAGTCAAGCCCACTGCTGGGGCACCCCTCGCGGGGTTCCTCCCCCAGTGCTGGGTTCGGTTCTGGCCTCACCGCGGACCGCCCGCGCCGAAGCGCCGGTCTTACCTCCACTCCCCGGGTGCCCGGTCGTCCGAGCATCCGAGCCGTCGCCTGTGCCATCCCGAGATGGCCCGAGAGCGAACGGGGCCGGGGCTCCAACTGAGCCCCAACTGGCATGGTCCGGCCAGTCGCGGAGGTCTTGAG
>JAKAWF010000558.1 GCA_021817025.1 bacterium | reverse complement strand
ATGGAGGACTGAGAGGGACGAGCCGGTACCCGCAGGACCCGCGGGGGTTGCCGGCGCGGTCGTCGCTGGTGGAGCCACTTGCTTGCTCGGCGGTTCGGTTTGGGTTGACAGGTGGCTCCCCGCTGGCCCATACTCAACCGTAGGGTTGATGAACCACGCGGATGAATAAACATGGCCAACGATCCACTGAGTCTTACCTTCGCCGCTCTGGCTGATCCGACCCGGCGGGCCGTTCTGGTGCGCTTGGCGGAGGGCGAGGCGACGGTTAACGAGCTGGCGGCGCCGTTCGACATCAGTCTGCAAGCGGTCTCGAAGCACCTCAAGGTGCTACAGGCGGCCGGTTTGATCTCACGGGGACGCGAGGCGCAGTACCGCCCTTGCCACCTTGAGCCGGCGCCTTTGGAAGCGGCCACGGACTGGATCGCGAGGAACCGACAGATCTGGACGGAGCGATTCGACCAACTCGATCGGCACCTGGAGCTAATGGGCAGGGAACAGGCAAAGGAGAAGGGAGCATGAGCGACCCACAGACCGAACTGGGTGAACTGACCATCAGGAGGACCTTCGCGGCTCGGCCTGAAGTCGTCTTCGAGTGCATGACAACGCCCGCACATCTCACCCACTTCTGGGGGCCGCTCGGGATGAGCACCCCACTCGACCGGATCACGGTCGAGCCCCGGCCCGGTGGACGTTTCGAGACAGTGATGGTCAACGACGAGACCGGTGACGAGTATCCCGTGAACGGTGTGTTCATGGAATTCGACCCTCCCCGCACGTTCTCGTTCACCGAAGCTGGTGTGGACGGCGGCATGATGACCAAGATCGTCTTCAACGACCTCGGCGACGGGCGTACCGAGACGGTCACCCATCAGACCAATGTGCCTCCGATGTTGATGAGCCCCGAGGCCCAAGCCGGGCTGGAAACGAGCTTCGTCAAGTTCGATGCCTACCTTGCTTCCCTGTAGCCACAGCCGTACTGCGCACAACAGAACGCGGCGCCTTGGGCTGCGCCCAGCGGGGAACGCTGAGGGATCCTTCGGCGACCTTGAGGAACGACGGAGGATGGGAGCGGGAGACGAGACTCGAACTCGCGACATCCAGCTTGGAAGGCTAGCGCTCTACCAACTGAGCTACTCCCGCGGCCGCGCCTTTCCCGATTCTATCGGCAGGCCCTCCCTTGGCGGGCTGTCGCTCCAGCCCACCGCCTGCCCAGGCAGTCTGTTCTGCGGTCCCCAACCGACCTGGGCGGAGGGCCACGGTGTCACCACCTCAATCGCCACTCAACCCGCGCGGTCGGCCACCAGGGTGTAGAGCATGGGTACCGGCTCACCACCGAGCCGGACTCGGTACCGCCCGTCTGCCTCGGGAGCCCCGAGGTCGCCTCGGTAATCCCGCGGCGCCGCAGTGTGCTCGCGCAACCAGCGCACCGTCAAGCCGGCGCCCACGGCTGCGGTGACCACCTCGCCCACACTGTGGGCGAACTGCACGGTGGCGGTGGACACGACTGGGGCCAGGGGATCCGTGTAGCTCCCCGGGGTGTTGAAGAAGTGGGGCCCGTCAAAGGAGTAAGGGAAGTCCAGCCGCAGGGGCGCCAAGGTGTCGATCATGCCCACAAACGGATGGATCTCGACCAGGGCCAGACTGCCGCCCGGGCGCAGCAGGTCGTGGGCCGCGCTCATCCAGGCATCCAGGTCCCCTATCCAGCACAGCACCCCGATGGTGGCGTAGGCCAGGTCGAAGCGGCTGAAGAGACGACTGGGAGGGTGGCAGGCGTCCGCCTCGACAAGGGCCAGATCGACTCCACAGCGCCGGGCCAGCCCGGCCGCCTTGGTAAGGGCGACCGGGGAAAAGTCGAGCCCTGTGACCATGGCTCCCGCCCGGGCCAGGCTGATGGAGTCGAATCCGATGTGGCATTGAAGGTGAATGACCTGCAGGCCAGCGACCCTGCCCACAGCCAGCTGGATGGCCTCCTCCTCGACCTCGGTCAGGGAGGAGGCGCCGGCCACCAGGGACTCGGAGTCATAGATTCGGTCCTGCCCGTGGACGCGGGCTCGGTCGTCCCAGTTGCGGCGATTAAGGAGGAGGGCGTCCCGGACCACCGGGCAAGTCTAGGGAGCCGCGGCCTCCGCTGCCCACATTGTCACCGTTCGCCTGCGGGCAGTCGATCTCATGGCTCATGTGGTGTCTCTCTAGCCGGGGGCATCCAGCGGCGGCGGGCAGCGCGCCGGGGGCGCGCCCCGGGCCTGGGCGCGATCCATCTCTGCTCGGGAGACTGGCTACCGACGCTCGCAGCAGCTGCCCTGAGGAGAACGGGGACGGACCGCGGGGGGTCAGTTGGACTGTGCCGCTTCGTCGCCTCTGTGGCGATTGCTAGACTGGCTGCAGGATGCTCTTCGACTACCTCCCACTCCTCACCTTCCTGGTGATGATCGTCCTGTTCGGGGTGGGGATCACCCTGGTCATCCCCCTCATCGGGCCGAGGCGTCCCACCAAGGCCAAGGGGCTTCCCTACGAGTGCGGCATCGTGCCCGCGGAGACCGCCCGGCGGCGCTTCTCGGTCACCTTCTACCTGACAGCCATGTTGTTCATCGTCTTTGATGTGGAGGCGATC
>JAKAWF010000557.1 GCA_021817025.1 bacterium | reverse complement strand
CTGCTTGTGGATGATGTTGAGCCCGTAGAAGGTGAAGAAGATGGCGGCATCCCAGCCCAGGGCGGCGGCGGTCGTGGCCAGGATCAGCGGCGGGTAGGCCATGTCCAGGGTGCCCTTGGTGGCGATGACCGCCAGCTTCTTGACCCGCTCCTCCTCCTTCCGGGCCTTCTCCGCCAAGTACTCGTCCACCGCGCGCCGGACCATTTCCTGCATCTCCGCGGAAGCGGATACCTCAGCTTGCATGGCGTTCCCTCCGCGCTGACCTTGCCCGGTACCCCCGGAGCAGTAGGCCGACCACATTCGGATGTCGGCATATTATGCTTCCTGCGCTCGGAGTCAATACCCTGAACCGAGACGCCAGATCGAGGAGGCTGCAATGGCCAACAAGTTGCTGATCATGATGACCTCAGGCCCGGACTCACCGCACCGGCTCGGCACCCCCTTCTTCCAGGCGATGGCCGCCGCCGCGCTGGACTACGAGGTCCTGATCGTGACCACCATGGACGCAACCCTCCTCTTCAAGAAGGGAGTCGCAGAGACCATCACCGTCAAGGAGGGCGCCAACAAGACGGTGTTGAACTTCATCCAGGAGGCCAAGTCGGCGGGGGTTGGCATGTACGTCTGCCCCGCCTCCCTGTCGCTCCATGATCTGGCCATGGAGGACCTGATCGAGGAGGTGGACGGGGCCATGGGCGCGGCTCGCTACTCCGAGGTGGGGCTGGATGACGACTGCCGGGTCTTCTGCTACTGATGGATGGCCCCAGCCCGTCCGGCGGCTTCCTGATCACCAGCCGGCGGCGGCCGGGCTTCCGCCTCCAGAGTCCCGACGGGTCACCGCTCGCCTTCCCCTCGCGGGATGCCGCTGAGGCGGTCTGCTCGGCCCTGAACAGGGAGGATCCCAACGACGCGGAGCCGGAGTATCAGGTGGAGGTTTACAACCCAGCATGAACCAAGCCGATGATGTGGCCAGGGTCACGGTCTCGACGGCCGGGGAACGGCGCCAGTTCTCACTGCCCTGGGAGACGACGGTCGGCGATCTGGAGCGACTTTCGGTCGCAAGCTTCGGACTCGAGGCCGAGGCTGGACTGGAACTCTGGTGCTCCGATGGAACCTCCATGGCCACCAAGCGGAGCCGGACCCTCGGCGACCTCAGGGAACGGCTGATCTGCCCCCAGCGCGCGTTTGAGCTGCGCCCGCCCAAACCAAGGTCATGAGCGGCCGGGCCGACTGGGTCGGCCCACGGTGACCAGACCCATGCCTGAGTCCTTGCTCCGACACCTCGGCTGCCAGCGTGGCGCACGCAAGTCCGCGGTGCGTAGTAGGGGCCCAGAGGGTGAGCTCTGCTCATCTCGGAAAGGGGCATCCGTTGTCACGCACCTCCTCCAAGTTCGTGGCAGTGGGTGCGAGGACCTAGAAGCCCAGCCGGCGCTGTAAGAGGATGCACTGAGCCGACCCGCCGCGAGGCAGGCACTGCCAGCCACCAAGCCGCAGGCAAGCTGATGGTCGAGGCGACCGGGGCACCAATCCCCTGGGTCGAGTGGGATGGATCGGACCGTGAGCGAGCCGGGACTCCAGACCTATTCAAGCTTGCGGGGGCTGTCCCCGGCCGGGGAAGCCTGTCATCTCTGGGCCGCGACGGGGCGCCATGGAGCGATACAGCAACGGCCGGATGGGCTCGGTCAAGTCAACGGTCACGCCCCGCAGCCAGACAGTTCGGCGAGTACGTCTCGAGGGGCGCCCGCCGGGGATGGGCGGCAGGAGGACTCGAAACCCGCGGCGACCAGCCGTCGTTTCTTTGACGTGACGAGGCTCCCGATCTGGGCGACCGCAATGCTGGCTGTCGGGACCCTCATCGCGGCCTGCGGCGGCGTTGGGCCACCGACTGGGCACCCGGTATCCACTCCCACCGGGGCGGTGTCGCCACTTCCCCCAGCCAAAGGCAGCCCACCACCACCAGGTCAGCCATTGGTTGGTGCCCCGCTATGGGTCAGCGACCTCAGTTGGGTGAGCGACCAGGATGGCTGGGCGATCGGGACTGCCAATGGCTGTGCTCCCACCTCCACCAACTGCACCGATGTCATCCGCACGACCGACGGCGGCGTGCAGTGGACGCGGCTGGGAACGATTGCGACACCGCCCGGACAGGTGCTCAACCAGATAAGGTTCGCCAACTCTGAGGTGGGATACGCATTCGTCTCCAACGGCCAATCGGCGGCCTACATGACTCTCAATGGTGGCCGCAGTTGGCAACTGATGCCCGGGCCCCCGGTCGCGGATCTCAAGGTTTTGGGTGGCACTGTGGTGGCGGTTCGCTTCGACCACAGCGGCTGCCCCGGGCCCTGTACCTGGAGCATCGACGCGGCATCGATCGGGAGCACCGGGTGGCGGACCCTTACCGACCCGCCCGACAGCCAAGTCAACCACGGCGGCGCCATCCTGGTCACTCAGGGGCCAGACGCCATCTACGCCGCTTTCCCCTCCAACCCGGCGCAGGGGGTCGTGCGACCAGGTGACCAGTTCCTCATCTCACACAACGGAGGGGCCACTTGGAGCCTAATCGGGAGCCCGTGTCGTGAGGGCGGGATCACCCAAGCCATGACGATCTACGTGGCGGCGGCTCCA
>JAKAWF010000556.1 GCA_021817025.1 bacterium | reverse complement strand
AGCTGACCCTGCGGGCGGACTCCGGCTTCTACTCCAAGGCGGTGCTCACCACCTGCCGCCGGGCCGGGGAGTGATTCTAGATCACCGCGCGACTGGACAAGGCAGTCCAGCGGGCGAGTGCGATGATCCCGGAGGAGGAGTGGGTGCAGATCCCCTACTGTTCGAGTTCGGGCTCCTTCGGCCAGGACGAGCAGGGGCAGCCCATTTCCGGCGCCGACGCGGCCGAGGTTCCCTACGCCGTTTTGGGCAGGAAGGGGATGCGACTTCGCCTGAAGGTGCGGCGGGTGAGGCCCACTCCCGGCAGCCATCTGGCGCTCCTCACAGAGTTTAGCTACCACGCCCTGGTCACGGACCGCCAGGGCACGACCTTGGAGCTGGAGGCGGATCATCGCCGCGACGCCGCAGTGGAGGCGGTCATCCGCGATCTCAAGGAAGCAGCGGGTCTCGCCCATGTGCCCTCGGGGCGGTTGGCCGCCAACGCTGCCTGGCGGGCCTTTTCCACCAGGGCCCGCAGCCTGGCTCGCCGGGTGCTCGGCATCAGCCTCTCCTAGCAACCGCCAGCTCTCACCACCACCGGCCGGCTGCGTCTCTGCCTGTTCTCCGTCCCTGTGGGCGGCGCACTCGCTCCGCCCGCGGCGTGACCGTGCATCTGCCCAGCGCTGGCCCCGGCAGCTGCTCTTCCTCAACGCCCTCCGCCAGATCCGCGCCACGCCTGACCCGCCCGCATTGCCCTCACGGACCTCCGACCGGCGTCGGCATGCCTGGAATTCCCCTTGTGCGCCAGACCTGACTCGGTGTCGACGGCCTGCCCAGCCAGCTCCCTGCCTGCGACGCCTCACCGGCCCCCCAGCGCACCCCTCTCAACACCTGATCGGTGGATTCGGGCCAACTTGCATTTTCACCGCGCTCCGTCCCCGGACTGCTCGCCCCACCTCTGGTGGGTTGCTCGGCTGGGTAGGAGTCAGCCCGGTACGAGGGGCAGAAGAAGTGCTGCTGGATCTAGCCCCGCTGCCTTCAGGTCAGTCTCCAGCATCTCGCGAATCAACTCGTGAAACGTGTGCTGCGGTTGCCAGTGTAGGATCTGCCGGGCCTTGGTTGGGTCAGCGAGCAGGTCAGCGGCCTCGGCCGGTCGGGTGAAAGCCGGGTCGGTTTCGACGAAGTCATGCCAGTCCAGGCCCACCATGCCGAACGCCACCTCCAGCAGGTCCCGCACAGACCTGCTCTCCCCGGTGCCGATCACGTAGTCGTCGGGCACTTCCTGCTGGAGCATGAGCCACATGGCTTCCACATAGTCCTTGGCGTGTCCCCAGTCTCGTCTCGCGTCAAGATTCCCCAAGTGCAGCACGGCACCTGAACTCAGCGCTGCAGCCACTCCCCGAGTCACTTTGCGCGTCACGAAGTTCTCGCCTCGGCGAGGAGACTCGTGATTGAATAGGATCCCATTGCAGGCAAACATCGAGTGGGCTTCGCGGTAGTTGACGGTGGTCCAGTGGGCATAAACCTTGGCCACTGCGTATGGGCTGCGCGGGTGGAACGGGCTGAACTCGTTCTGAGGAGGTGGCGAGCTGCCGAACAGCTCAGACGTGCCCGCCTGGTAGAAGCGGGCGCCGATCCCCGCGGTGCGGATTGCCTCCAAGAGACGGGTGGTGCCGAGCGCGTCGACCTCCCCGGTGTACTCCGGTTGGTCGAAGGAGATGTGGACATGGCTCTGGGCAGCCAGGTTGTATACCTCGTCCGGACGGATCGACTTTATCAGTCGGTTCAGGTTCCCGGAGTCAGTGAGGTCGCCATAGTGCAGTGTCAGTGGTGGGCGCCCATCCCCATCCTTTCGCGGAACGTGCAGGTGCTCGATCCGGGCCCGGTTGAGGGTGGAGGCGCGGCGAACCATGCCGTGGACATCGTATCCCCGGGCTATCAGAAATTCCGCGAGATAGGACCCGTCCTGGCCGGTCACGCCGGTGATCAGCGCGGTCTTGGACATCCTCCTCCCCATTGTGCTCGATTCATCGGATTCCCGTTCGTATACATTGCCTCATGGGCATGATAGCCACGGCACAGCGGTGTCGGAGTGCTCCCCAAGCGGGTGCGAGGTCGACGATCGGTGAGGGAGCGGCCCAAGACAGCGCCCGCGCGCAAGGGGCCAGACCTCCTGCATAGCAAGGGCGGGAGGCCTGGGTGCGAGTTCGGATGGGCGGGGCGGAGCGCGAGTAGCCGAGCGTGCGTGCGCGACGAACCATGCAAGGTCCGTGTGCCATCCGGGCGCTCCGCCGAGATCATGGCCACTCTCCTCGGGCCAAGACTGGTTGCAGCAACTCTGGCGCTAGATCAGGAGGTCTGGAATCGCACTGGGATGCGACGCGATACCAAACTAGCCGCCCACATCCGAACTGCCGACTACTCTCTATCCCGCCACCCTTAATCAAGTTCCGCGCCTAGCGCGCCGGTCTTTGAACGCCGCCCGACTCCTTCTCTCGGAGCGTGCGCCCCAAAGTCTCACCTGCTTGCGTGATGTGGTCGTGCACAAGATGCCTCGTGCTTGCTTCGTTCCCAGAGCGCAGTGCCTCTAAGATCCCCCTGTGCTCTGCCTGCGTTAACACTAAGTAGCCTGGCAAGCGGAACACCGTCCGGTAACGA
>JAKAWF010000555.1 GCA_021817025.1 bacterium | reverse complement strand
GAGGCGGTGGCGGCTGCCCGGGAGATCGGCTACCCCATCCTGGTCAAGGCGTCGGCCGGAGGTGGCGGCATCGGGATGCGGTCGGCCCGCGACGAGGAGGAGCTGCGCTACGCGATCCAGGCCTGCCAGGATTCCGCTCTGCGCTCCTTCGGGGACTCCCGGGTATTCCTGGAGCGGCTGGTGGACGAGCCCCGGCACATCGAGATCCAGGTGCTGGCGGACTCCCACGGTCACACCATCCACCTCGGGGAGCGCGAGTGCTCGATCCAGCGCCGCCACCAGAAGCTTCTCGAGGAGTCGCCCTCGACCGCGGTCTCGACGGAGATGCGCCAGCGCATGGGGGAGGCGGCGGTCCGGGCGGCGGAGGCCGTCGGCTACGTCAACGCCGGCACCGTCGAGTTCATCGAGTCCAGAGGCGCCTTCTACTTCTTGGAGATGAACACGCGCTTGCAGGTGGAGCATCCCGTCACCGAGCTGGTGACGGGGCTGGACCTGGTCGACCTGCAGCTTCGGGTGGCCCTGGGGGAGCCGCTACCCCTGCGGCAGGAGGAAGTCCGCTGGGAGGGCTGGGCGATAGAGTGCCGGGTTAACGCCGAGGACCCGTGGGCTGACTTCGCCCCCACCCCCGGCCGGGTCACCTCCTACCACGAGCCGGCGGGGCCGGGGGTCAGGGTGGACAGCGCACTCGCCGGCCCGGGAGTGGTCAGCCCCTACTATGACCCGATGATCGCCAAGATGATCGTGTTCGGCGCCAGCAGAGACCAGGCGGCAGCCCGGGCCCGACGCAGCCTGTTCGAGTACTGGGTGGGTGGGATCACCACCAACATCCCCTATCACGCGGTGGTGCTGGGGGACCCGGACTTCCTGGCGGGCCGGCTGACGACCGAGTTCATTCCCACTCACCCCGACCTCTTGGAGCGCGCGCGTGAGTGGCAGGGGCGCCAGCAGCAGGCGATGGCCGCCTTCGGCCAGGACCGCCGCCGGGTGGCCGCGGTGTCAGCTGCCCTGGCGGCCGCTGGCGCCTGACCGAGTCTGGCAGGCATCGGAGCCGTCCCGAAGAGCCGGGCCCCGACCCGCCCATCGAGAAGCTGGCGCATCCGGGCCCTGCGTTGTTGACCCGCGGTCGCCGCCACGCCAGGCGGTCAGATCCATCTCCGAACGGACCGGGGCCCGCTCCTGCAGGCGATCCCTCATCCGGTGCGGGCTTCGCAGGGGACCGGTGGCCGGCCGCCCGGTGGATTCAGCCCGCGCCGGGCAGCTGGGTCGGAGCGGTGGGCAGGCTGAGGGTGTATGGGAGGGCCATCTGGTTGTGATTGACGTCCGCGAGCGGGGCCTGGACGGTCAGCGTGATCGGGCCCGGTCGCAGCGGGCCCGTCATCACCACGACGGTCCTGGTCGCGGCCTGGTAGGAGATCTGGAGGTCCTGCACCGGCTGGCCGCTGTCCTCCATGTAGACCGACTGTGAGCTCACGCTGAGGGGGTCCAGGTCGGAGTTGAACTGGAGCGTGAAGGTCGTCCCCTGGCCCTGGTTGGCCTGGGCGTTCGCGGAGACCACCAGAGGGCCGACCGGCAGGTCCGTCCTGGTCCCGAGGCTTATCCCCAAAATCTGAGGGGCGGCCCCGCCCAGCTTCACCGTCACCTCCTCGTCGAGGGCGGTGGCGGGACTGGTGGCGGTGGCATCGCTCACCAGCTCGATCGCGACCTGATAGGTCGTGCTGCCGGCGCTGGTGGGGGTGCTGGAGACCGCGTAGAAACGGTCGAATGAGCCTGGCAGCAGGGAGGTCTCCGGAATCCTGGTTCCGGGCGCCAGCAGCTGCGAGATCTGCGCCGCCGCCGAGGGGCTGTCGGTGATCTGGAGCTGGGCTAGGGTGCTGGCCAGGTCCAGCGCCTGGCCGGACTCGGAGCTGGAAGAACTCGCCAGGGGTGGGTTGGAGAGTTGCAAGGAGAGCACCGCCTGCTGGCCGGTGCCGAGTTGCTGCAGTGCGGCCACGGAGCTGCCGAACGGGGACCAGCTGAGGTCGCTCAGCCCCGCCTGAGTGCTGAGCCGGGCGCTGGCGCCGGTGGCGATGTTCACCGCCCCGGCCTCGGTCCCAACCCCCGCGGTGGTCGCCAGGTAGGCGAGGTACTGCCCGTCCGGGCTGTAGCGCAGGTTGCTGAGGCTCACCCCAGGAGGTGCGACCAGCAGCTGCCGCGGCTGACTCCCGTAGGTTCCCGCCAGGTAGATGGAGTCCACTCCCCCCGCGGATCCGATGTAGGCCATCTGCGCGCCGATCGGCGACCACTGCGGGGTTCCCACCAGCCCCGGGATGGTGGTCGAGGAGCCACGGGCCAGGTCGTACACGGTCGGCACCCCACCCGGAGTGGCGAAGAGCGCGTGCACGGCCGGGTCAACCGCGAAGCTCTGTCCCGGTCCCAGCTTGACCCAGGAGTAGACCGGGCTGGTCTGCCCGTCGAGATTCACCTCCTGGAGCTGCCCCTGATCGGCATAGAGCAAGGTGCTGTCATTCAGCCAGACCGCCTGGGGATGGGCGGCCGACGAGGTGGCGATCGCCACAGGCTGCCCCCCCCCCGCCAGTGGGCTCACCTCCAGGGTGGCGGTCCCGTTGCCGGACACGCTCCAGTAGGCCAGCTGCTG
>JAKAWF010000554.1 GCA_021817025.1 bacterium | reverse complement strand
TCAACGTGCCCTCACCGACGGGCGTCCGCTCTTCTTCGACCCGGCGGGGGTTGTGGCCAAGCACCATCGCCTGCGGGTGGAGCGCGAGCTGATCGCGGCGAAGACCAAGCGCTACCAAGCCCTCGTCGACGGGCGGGAGGGCAGGAGCGAGCTGGAGGCGAAGCTCCTCGCGCTGCGGGCCGGGCATGAGGCGGTCTCCAACCGCATGTCCAACTTGAACCACGAGATCGCATGGGCGGTGGACCAAGCAGTCAGGCTCAGGGCGAGTGTCATCCACATCGAGGGGCTCGGCAGTCTCGAAGCCAGGAAGCTCGGGCGGGTCATGAATGCCAGGGTCTCCGCCCAGGTACGCTCCCAGGTGTCCTTCGCCCTGCGCCATCTCGCCCAAGAGCACGGGATGGCCGTCGTGGAGGTGCCCGCCCGGGGAACTTCATCTGGCTGTCCGCGCTGCGGGAGCAACCTCACCCATGTGAAGTCCCCGGACAACCACGTGAGCGGCCACCACTGGGCGCACTGCCGGCACTGCGGACTCAGCTGCGACCGGGACCTCTCCGCCGCCTGGCGGATCGGGGTCAGAGGGCTGGCGTCACAGGCCAGGGCCTTTTGTCGCAAGGATGGCTCTCTTGCCATCTCCAAGTCCTCGTTCGCGGACGCCCCCGTGAGCCTGGCGCAGCGCCGCTCCCGGGACAAGCGCCACGCCACCATGATCTCAACCCCTACGCCCAGGCGGCGCAGGATCCCCTCCTCCACTGGCTCTGCGGGGCTCGTGGAACAGCGTCCGGACGGGCAGGTGCCAAAGGCCGGCAGCCAGGCCCTGTGCGAAAGCAGTGCGAGCAGCGCCGAGCGGATCATCAGGCACCGCCCTTGGGGCGAGCCTCTGGGCCGTGGCTTCCACCGGAACGTCTACGCCTCTCCAGTCCGTCCCTACGGGGACTGGGGACCTGGACGTGAAGGCACGCCATCGCTCAGGATCGTTTAGCTGTTCTGAGACGCTCATCGGTCCCGTTCCTGCAGCAGCTCTCGGCCGGCTTGGGACGTGGGCACCGCGCTGGTAATGGCTTGCCCGGTCAACGGCCTTCCAGTGCGGACACGATGCGCTCGAACATCTCCTCCAGGAGCGCGCGAGGCGTTGCGAAGTTGAGCCGGGCGTGACCAGATCCCGACGCGCCAAAGTCGGGTCCGGGCGATAGAGCCACCCTGGCGTGCTCCCTCAACCAGAGCGCTGGATCCTCGCCGAGGCTCAGGGCGCGCAAGTCGAGCCAGGCCAGGTAGGTTGCCTCCGGCGAGCGCATGACCCCGTCGCCGAGATGCTCCGCGACGAAGGCTGCCAGGAAGTCCCGGTTGTCGGAGAGCACCTGGATGGCTGTCTTCAGCCAGGGATCGCCGTGCTCCCAAGCGGCCAGCGCCGCCACCATTCCAAGCACCGAGACACTGCCCCGGGCATGGGCCGGGAACCGGGCAAACCCCTCCCAGAGCGCCTCCGAGCCGAAGGCGGCAACCGCGCAGCGAAGCCCGGCCAGGTTGAAGGCCTTGCTCGCCGACGACAGGGTTATCGACCGAGCCGCAGCTTGGTCTCCCAGCGATCCGTAAGCCACATGCGACGCGCCCCGAAGGGTGAGGTCGGCGTGGATCTCGTCGCTCACGACCAGGAGATCGCTCTCCAGTGCTATCTCCGCGATCCCCGCCAGCTCGGCGCGGCCGAAGCTGCGGCCCGTGGGGTTGTGAGGATTGCAGAGCAGGAGCAAGCGAGCGCCTCCCGCTTGGACCAGCGACCGCAGCTGGGACAGATCGAGCTCGTACCGCCCGGGACCAGCGGTGAGATCGCAGACGAGGGCGCGCCGGCCCGTCTCCGCGACGGCGCTGAAGAAGGGCGGGTAGGCGGGGGTGAGGAAGGCAACCCCATCCCCGGGCTCGGTGAAGGCCAGCAGGGAGAGGTAGATCGCCTGCACCACATCGGAGACCACCACCACCTTCTCCGGCTCGACGAAGAGGCGATAGCGCTCCGCCGCCCTGGCCGCGAATGCGGTGCGCACCGCCGCCTCGAGGGAGGGGTCGGGATAGCCGAGGTCGTCCCTCGAGATGAGGTCCTTCATCGCAGCGGCGATCTCGGTCGCGATCGGGAAGTCCATGTCGGCGATCCAGGCAGGTATGGCGGACCCTCCATCCCGCTGCCATTTCACACCGGTCCGCCGCTCCAGGTCCTCCCTGGTGTAACGGTCGAAGTCGTGGCCCACGATCAGGCCGACCGCGACGGCAGTGTGGCCGGGGCCTCGCCATTCAGGTCGCAGTCCGGTCCCACGGAAGAAGAGGGTAGCTGATGGCCGCTGTCATCCTCACCGCCTGGGTCGGCGGGCCAGCGCCTTCCCCTTCCCCACCGGTGAGGACAGGGAGTCCCCGCCGCCGCCCCCAACGGGGGAACGCGGCCCAAGCCACCCGCCATCCAACCTGCTCCGGTGCGACTCGCGACATCTGTCGCGGTCCAGCTGCGCCCGGATCAGCGCCTGCGGAAGCGGGTGCGCCGGCCGGGCGGAGGGGTTGCGAACAGTTGCTCGTACAATGCGGTATAGTGAGCAGAGATGAACTTGAAGGAGTGGGCGAGGCTACAGGGGATTCACCCAGTGACCGCATACCGGTGGTTC
>JAKAWF010000553.1 GCA_021817025.1 bacterium | reverse complement strand
ATCAAGTAGGTCGCCACAGTGTCCCGCCCACCAGGGGCCACGTCGCCCACTCCCTGATCCCGCCGCTGGAGGACTTCGGTCAACCGCCGTCCCGCCTCGGCGCGAGTGTGCGCGTAGAGACGCTGACGACGGCCGTTTGCCCCAGTGATCGCCGCAACCCAGAGCCCGTCGGATCGTTGGTAGACCGAGCCCTCGCCATTGGCACGCTTCCGGCCGCGAGGGCGAAGCGGTGGTTCTACGGGTGGGCGGGGCGGCTTGAGGCTGTACTCGGTCGGGGTCATAGAGGTCACCTCTCTGCAGGCCGGGCAGCGAGCCGTCCCGGGATCGCGCCACCCCCTTCCTCAAGTTCGAGTTTACTCCTATCCGAAGTGAGTTGACTCTGTCCGGCACCGCGTGACTCCGCCCGGGGGAAGCGCTGACTTTCGGGTGGGGCCGCGGGGGACCTTCTCTCGTGCCGTCTCCGCTCCTCGCCGATCCAACCCTGAAGGCGCCGACAAGCCCAGCCCGGGCGAGTGCAGCCCCTCGTGAAGATGCATCGGTCGTCCGCCTTCGAAAGGGCACAGAGTGGCGTTCCAGGAGGTGACGGAATTGTTGCGCCATAGCCTGCAGTGCTCGGTCGCGCTGGAGTAGCATCGGAGTGTCCCCTTGGTCGCTTCGGCGGCTAAGTGCGAGGCCCGCTCCGGCGGGTCTCTGCGTTTAAAGGGAGGGCTTACCAGCCGACCGGCTTCCGAGTCATTCCCCGCGTGTCCTGAAGGAGGGGCGGAAACTGGCAGGACGGCAAGACGGACGGCCGTAGCTGCTTGAAAGAGGCTGGCTGCAGAGTTCGGCTGTGATGCATCTCCCGGTGAGGGTTGATCACGCCGACGGGAATGCGGAGCTGCCGCTGAACGACCGCGATGGGCTCCTTGAGGTCGGAGTCACTCGAGATCACCTCCTCGACCGGGCTGCATCCGCGGCTCAGCCACCGCCACCGCTGGAGCAAGCCGGGAAACACCCCGATCGTGTCCGGCACCGTCATCGGCGTCGATGTCGAGCATCTGCCCCGGAAGACCGCCCGAGCCCAGAAGATGCTCTGGCTGTGGTGGGCTGGCCCGGCCGGCACGCTGCCTGACCTGGACATCTGCTGGCGGGCCTACCTCCATCGATTCGATAGAGCACAGGCTCCGCTTCGCCAAGACCACGCTCGGCTGAGTCACCCCGCGGGTCCGCACTCCCGGGCAGGCCGATCGCTGGACCGGCCCGCTCGGCGCCGGCTACAACCAGCTCTGACTCGCGCGGGGGTTGGTCGCCGACCAGCGATTGCCCTGGGAGCTGCGGCGCAGCCCCGCCCGACTCACCCCCACCCGTGTGCGCAGGGGTTTTTGTCAACGGCTTCTGGTCCTGGGCACCCCCGCCAGAGCGCCAAAACCCAGCAAGGCCGGACCCCAAGGGCCCAAGGGCAGTCGGCGCGGCCCGGCCCCACGATACCCGGCCATCAAGAAGGTCACCTGACACCATCTCAGGGGTTAACTCGCAAGCTGAGTGAAGCCGACAGGAGGCGGTCCACGTCTTGACAGAGAGTTGGCAGTCGTCGAGCTGGCGACTACGATGCTGGACATGGAAGAGCTTGGGCCCCGCGAACGAGAGCGGCTGAGGCGGCGAGACCGCAAACGCATCACCAGGATGGTGATCGACGGCGGCAACCTGCGTCGCCAGCTTCAGGCTCTGGCCCAGAGGGCTCAGGCACGCAGGCGCCAGCGCTCCGCCGTGGCAGAGAAGCAAGATCCCAACCAGTCCACCCGCTGACCGGATTCGCCTCCGTCCGAGGGCTCAGCAGAGGAAGTGGGTGCCGCGCTTCCTGCCTGGAGCAAGCTGGCTGCCGTCCTCAGCGTCATTTCCCGTTCTCCGGTAGGGACCGCGTCAACCTTCAGGTCGATCCCCACGCCGGGCAGCTACCATGCTTCCAGCATGCCGACGTCGAACCCTCCCCTCGCCGCATCCGTTGAACCGCTGACGGACGGACCGACAGATTGCCGCATCGGATTCCACCTCAGTCCAGGCGGTCATGCCCCGGCGGGGTCCTCTGACATCCCAACCCCGAAGGGACCGCGATAGCCAAGCTGGAGGATCTCACGGTCGGAGCTCTGGTCGCCGGGATCGTCCCCAGCGATGAGGTGACCGTGGTCGCGGTCTCCTGGCACGGCCAGGAGGCGGTGACCCTCACATATCAGGAGACGTCGGGCCAGGTGTCGCAGCGGCTCCTGTTCCGAGCCGACGAGCCGAGCCTCGAGCTGGGTGGAGCCAAGCGACGTTGGACCTTCGACGGTGACGGAGCGGCGTTCCGGCTCGCTGCCGAAGCGCGCAGGATCCGGCTCGCCTACCTCTTCGATCCCATGCTGGCCGTGCACCTGTCCCTTCTCAAGCCCCTTCCCCACCAGATACGGGCCGTCTATGGCGAAATGCTCCCCCGCCAGCCCCTCCGCTTCCTGCTGGCCGACGATCCCGGCGCCGGCAAGACGATCATGGCGGGCCTTTTCTTAAAGGAGCTGATGCTGCGCGGAGACCTTCGACGCTGCCTGGTGGTTGCCCCCGGAGGGCTGGTGGCGCAGTGGCAGGATGAGCTCAGCTCCAAGTTCGCCCTGCAGTTCTCGATCCTGACCAG
>JAKAWF010000552.1 GCA_021817025.1 bacterium | reverse complement strand
GGCGTTCATCCCCTGGGCTAGGGCAAGCCGGAAATACCGTTCCGCCTGACGGCGGTAGGAACGGATCTCCTGCAAAAGGCGCGGGTGCCCCGCCGCCTCGTAGCAGATCTCGTGCATCGACCACTCCGCGTCCACGTACTGGGGCAGCACTCGCAGGTCGTCGTGATCCAATTCCCCCAGCTTGCGGATGAGAAGCCGCATCCGCTCGACCTCCGCGTCAGAGAGCCGGGAGGCTCCCAGGCCCGCCGCCACGCCCTCCAGTCCCACCCGCACCGCGTAGATATCGAGAAGGTCGTCCAGGGAGAGGGGTGCAACCGTCGAGCCCCGGCCGCGCTGGTGCACCACCAAGCCCTCCGCGCGCAACCGCTCGCCTGCCACCCTGACCGGGGTCGTGCTCACCCCTAGCTGGGCAGCCAGGTCATTGAGCCGGAGCGGAGAACCTGGGGGCAGCTGGCGAAGTATGAGCTTGCGCAGGTGAGTGTAGACCGCGTCGGTGACGGACGAGACCGCCAGCTGTGTCGTATGCTGGCCGGCTCCCGTCGAGTTGTCCGGAGTCATGGCGTCTCCCGTGCGGCCCTGCGGCGGTCACCGCCTCGCCGTCGCGACTTTACTGCACTGGAGGGGTTGCGTCAAGAACAAAAAGTCAAAGATCTGAATCAGACCGGCGCTGAGCGGACTCAGCCCCGCCGGCTCAGCGACGTTCCCGGCGATCACGGCCGATGGCCGGTCTGGGTTCGTGACCCCTGGCGGGCGAGGCCACCTGCCCCGGTCGGCAGCGCTGTTCCGGCGTCGGGCTGGCTGTGACCAACCGACCGAGCCGAGTCAGACCGGTCGCGGATTCCACGCTTGGCTCGGCCAGGACGCAGGGCCCCCCACAAGGCTGCATCGCCCAGCACCAGCGTCTTTCCGATTGGCGCCGGTGCCGGGCGGTACGGGCTCCCGACGGCTACGGGTAGTTGATCGGGCTGCCCAGGCCGGTGACCAGGTCGTAGCCCGGGCCGGCGGTGCAGTCGGTCCCGCAGGTGCCGTTGGTGCCGCTGGTGATGTCCGTGAGGTTGGTCTTGTAGCCGCCACTGTAGATGGCGGCATTGCCCTGCAGAGCGCTCGCGCCGGCTGACGCCCCGGCCGCCAGGATGCCGGCCCAGTCGGGAGCGCCGACGCTGGTGCCCCCGATCGTGAACCAGCCCACCTGTCCCTGATACCGAGTGCTGTCGTAGACCGAGACCCCGGTGTTGGGGTTGGCGTCAAAGGAGACGTCGGGGATGCCGCGCTGTTGGGCCGTGAGGGAGCTGATGCTGCTGGCGCCGTAGACCGGGCCCGTGTAGCTCGACTGATACCCGGGGATGCTCTCCACCGAGGATGCCCCTCCGCCCGACCCGGACCAGGCGGTCTCACTGGTGAAACCACTGCAGGAGGTGCCGGAGCAGCCGTTCAAGGTGGTGCCCCCGACCGCGATCACGTTCGGGGAGGCGGCCGGGTATTCGGTGCCGTGCCCGCTGTCACCGGACGACGCCGTGTAGAGGGTGCCCGGATTGGTGAAGTAACTGTCGTAGCTGGTCTCGCCACTGAACTCGCTGCTGCCGAAGCTCATCGAGACCTCGGTGGCACCCAGGCTGTTCGCGTACTGGACCGCCCCGAAGAGGTTGGCGTTGGAGTTGCTGGCCGCCTGCACCAGCACGATCTTGGCGCCGGGGGCCTGGGCATGTGACCACTCGATGTCCAGCGACTCCTCCAGGGCCCATCCGCTGTTGACCTTGGGTGTGCCCTGTGGGTCCAGCTGCTCGAAGCAGGGGCCGGTCTGGCTGAGGGAGCTGCAAGTGCTCAGCTGGGGGTAGCCGTACTGAGCGTTGAAGGTGTTGAGGTCGCTGAGTGCGTTGGGGTCGTTGTAGGCGTCGATGATTGCGATGATCTGACCGCTCCCAGCTGTGGAAGAGCTGGACAACCCGGACAGGTTGTAGACGCTCTGGATCGCCGACGGCGGAAGCCCGGTCGGCGACCCGCTGGAGAGCTTGGGCTTGCCATTGGGCAGGTAGCCCAGAACCTTGACCCGCAACGGCGGGTGGGCGAAGTGCTGGCGCGGGCTCGACCCCGCCGCCTGCACCGGGATGCTGAGCACGCCCGCTATCAAAGCCGAACCCAAGATGGCCGGGACCCATGCTTTCATCGTGATCTCCCGCAACTTTCGCCGCCGCCAGCAGTGGTGCAGATGATGCGGCCCACAGGGGGCGATGTCAACACTTGGCCCTGCCCGTCACACGTTCGTGCATGGCAGGGCCATCACGCCCCCCATTTCTCTGAAGGTGACGCCACATTGGCGGGATGGATCCGGCTCGCTCGGCCGCTTCAGCGATACCATCCGGCCAAGATGAGTGCGCCCCGGTCACGCATGCCGGCTTGGTTCGTAGTCGGCCGGCTGGCGCGGCGATGAACGAGGCCAGCCCCGACGTCGATGGCCGCGCTACTCCGCCCGAGGCCTACCGAGCTCTGCTCCAGCAGCTGGAGGCGGGGCGGCAGGTCACTGTTGATGCCTCGGCCCTGGTGGAGGAGGCGCTAGCCGTCTGGGCAAAGCCCGGCTTCGAGACCATCGCCTCGCTCGCCCGCCTGCGCTTCGAGCCCTTCCCCTACCAGCTCGAGGCCGCCCAGGTGGCCTTGC
>JAKAWF010000551.1 GCA_021817025.1 bacterium | reverse complement strand
CTTCATTGACTCGGACATGGAGATCGCGCCGGAAGAGATCGGCCGGATGGCACGGCTGCTCGACCTCTATTCGGCGGACGTGGTGGTAGGGAGCAAGCGCCATCCTATGAGCCGGGTGCACTATCCCTGGCCCCGACGGGTTCAGTCCCTCGCCTACCAGCTACTCGTTCGGCTCCTCTTTCGGGTAAAGGTACGCGACACCCAGACTGGGCTGAAGATGTTCCGCCGCGCGGTGGCCGAGCGGGTCGTGGACGCCGCTCTGGTGAAGCGCTTCGCCTTCGACCTCGAGCTTCTGGTGCTCGCGCGCCACTTCGGCTTTGGGCGGATCATCGAAGCCCCCGTGCAGATCGACTACAAGTTCCACAGCACGACCAATCCTCGGGCTGTAATCTCCGTGCTCTGGGACACAGCGGCGATCTTCTACCGGCTGCACGTCCTGCACTGGTACGACGGAGCGGAGGCACGGGGGCTCAGCCTGCTGCTTGAGGATCTCCCGGCACCGCTTGCCGGCGACTGAGGTGAAAGAGGGGGCCGGCATCCCCCGGGGCGAGATACGGCGTGCCGCCCGGGCCGGGGTACTCCTAGTCGTAGCTGGCGGGGTCACCGGAGTCCTGAACCTGGTCTTCAACGTCGTTGTGGCTCGGGAGGGCGGTGTTGCCGACTATGGGGCCATCGGGCCTCTGCTCACGGTGGTGACAGTTGTGGGACTGGTGGCCACCGGGTTCCAGTACGGTATCGCCCGCCGGGCCGCGCTGAGCACCAGAGGGCTTGCCCAGCTCATCGGACCAACGCTGCGATCGGTGGCTCCATGGGCTGCAGGGTCCTTGGTGGTGGTCGCGATCTTCTGGCCGCTCTACGGCTTCCTGAAATTGCACTCGCTGGTTCCAGCGCTGCTAATCGCCGCCTTGGCTGCTGTGAGCGTCTTGGGTGCCGCGGTGAGCGGGCTCCTGGTCGGTTTCCGACTCTTCAAGGTCATTGCGGGGCTAGGTGTGGGCTCAGCCGTGCTCCGGCTGGGCTTGGGGTTCCTGGTGGGGCGGGGGTCGGCGGCAGTGGTACTGAGCCTGGCCGTCACCGTCGTCGCTGGAGTGGCCACCTTGCTCAGTGGACTCCTCCTCCTGGCGGTCGCGGCTCGGCGGATTCCCACCTCTTCCGGCGCGCCGGGAGGCACGGCAGAACAGGGTGCCACGGGCCGGACCGGCTTCCTGGGGGCGCTCATCGCAGGTGCGCTCTGGACCACCTGGGGACTTCCGGTTCTCTTCGCCCGGCACGCGCTCAGCGCGGGGGCGGCGGGCGACTTCGCAGCCACCCAGCTCCTCGTCGGGGCGTTGATCTGGGGCACGGCCCCGATCGTAACCGCGTTCTTTCCGACCATCGCTCTCCGCCAGGCGCGCTCCGCCTTCCTGTACGGCGAGTGCGCTACCTGTGCGCTTGCCCTCCTCGGCGCGGGACTGCTCACCTTGGTCGGGCCTCTGGCCGTCCACCGCCTCTATGGCGCGGGCTTCACCGGGTCCCGAACCCTGATCGCGGTATTGGCCGTGTCGGCCACTGCGACTGCCTGCGCCACGTTCGCAGCCTGGGCCGCCATGGCGGGCCGAGTTCACGTGGGCGGAGTCCTGCTGGGACTCACGGCAGCCGTCGGTTCCGAACTTCTATGGGACTCGGCAGGCCCCAAAGGAGCGGTGGCACTTGCTCTCGGGCCAGCACTGGCACTAGCGGTGGGAGGCACCACGTTCGTGGCAGTGCGGCGGCGCTTGCCGTCTGTGAGCCGAAAGGTCGAGATCGGCCCATCGGAGATCCCACACGCTGACCGGCCCACCGCGGCGCTGACGGGCGAGCAGTGAAAATCCTGGCGCTCACTTGGAAGCACCCTCTGGATCCCACCGCCGGGGGCGCCGAGCGTTACCTGATGGAGGTGACCCGGAGGTGGGCGGACGACGGGCACGGCGTCACGATCTTCGGACCGCGGAATCCTGGAGCCCGCGGCCTCACTAGCGCCGGTGAGCATCCCGGCCTGGAGTACCTGGCGCGTGGATCGCGGTGGACGGTATTCCGCGCCGCTCACCAGTACCTGCGCCATCACGGCCACGAGTACGACCGGGTACTGGAGACTGTAAGCACTCGGCCCTTCGCCGCGCACTCGATAGTGGGCCATAAGGCAGTCGCCCTGTACCACCAAACCGCGGAGGAGGTGTGGAATCTCGAGTTTCCCCGGCCACTTGCGATTTGGGGGCGCCACCTCCTCGAGCCTTCATGGATCCGCCGGATGCGAACAGCCCAGGTAGTGGCCAACTCGCCCTCCACGGCCGCAGCGCTGGCTCGATTCGGTGTTGTTTGTGGCGCCGTGGTGCCGCCAGGGTGCTGGGTCCCTGCAGCCGTCACACCTCGCCCAGGTCCCTCGCGGCACCCCCGTCTCCTCTGGGTAGGCCGGATGGTCCGCACGAAGCGACCGGAAGACGCCCTCTCCGCCTATGGTCTGGTTCGCGAACGCCTCCCCGGCACGTCTCTGGACATGGTGGGATCCGGATACCTCCTTGCGCAGCTAGCCGCCCTCGACTCGTGCGGCGTGACCATTCACGGGTGTGTGAGCGAGCAGGCCAAGCGCGCCCTCATGGCGCGCGCCGACGTGCTGCTCCTCCCGGGAACGAGGGAGGGATGGGGCA
>JAKAWF010000550.1 GCA_021817025.1 bacterium | reverse complement strand
CAGGACCGCATCCACCGGGCCCGGCTGCCGCTGCCGGCCGCACCCAGGCCCAACCTGATCGACCGGGTGGGCAGAACTGACACGCAAACGAGCCAGGATGAAGATCCCACCGGAGGGGAGGGCTGACCCGGGCCCAAGCCAAGGGCCCGGCGACCGCAGCTGGTCGCGTGCCCTAAGCCACCGCTGTGGCGGCTACTTGTAGCGGAAGGTGATCCGTCCCCTGGTCAGGTCGTAGGGGCTCAGCTCGACCTTGACCTTGTCGCCGATCAAGGTCCGGATGTAGTGCTTGCGCATCTTGCCCGAGATGTAGGCGAGCACCGTCTGGCCGGTCTGGAGCTCGACCCGGAACACCGCGTTGGGCAGAGGCTCCACCACCGTGCCCTCGAGCTCGATGGTCTCCTCCTTCTGCTCCTCAGGAGGTGTGACCCGAGCCACGTGGGGTCTGGCTGGACCGCGCCGGGGCCGACGGCCCATCGAACGTCTCGCCAACTGGCAACCTCCCAATGCGGATGACTGTGAACTCCAGAAGTGAGCCCAGGGATCTGATTGTAGCCCCTGGTCAAATAGAGGCCGGTTGCGCTCGGGCCACCACCCCGCCACCGCCTTCGTGCCTGGGCCCATGGTGCGGCTCACGGTCAAAAACCCGACCAGCTCCATGTCGACCCGATCGCCTGGCTTTGGGAAGGGCCACAGCCTGCCGACGGTGCCCCTCCCAGGGTGCCCAGTGGCGACGATCTCACCGGCGCCAAGCGGCTCGGCCCCGGAGGCGTAGGAGATCAACTGGGCCATGCACCAGCCGGGGTCGGCCATGCTGCCCCTGGCCACCTCTGTGCCGCTGACGTAGGCGACGGCCGTGAGCGACTCTGGGTCCGCAACCTCGTCCGCGGCCACCAACCAGGGGCCCGGGCCGTCAGCGAAGTCATTCGATTTGGCTGGTCCAAGCCGCGACCTGGCGCAGGTAGCAGGCTCGGGCCGAAGTGGACCCTCGATCCGCAACCACTCGGCGGGCGCGTGCTCGTGGTGGAGGTGCGACGCCGGGGCGAGGAAGCCCTGCCTGGCGAACTGCTCCTCGATGGTGCCCCCGGGCAGGGCGCCAGCCGGCTGTGGCGGCCGTGGCCTGTGGGAACCTCAGACTCAGCCTCCCGCGAAGGTGATCACGGTCTTGATGTCATCGGCCTGGCGCTGGAAGGCGTCCTGGAAGCTCTCCGCGGGCACCCGTCGGCTGATGATCTCCTCCACCACCCCGGGCCAGCGCCGCACCGCGGAGCCGAGCATCCTGGCCGCCGCCTCGAAGTGGGTGCGGTTGGCGTTGACGGTGCCGAACACCAGCTTGTTGCCCAGCACCATGTCCAGGTTGAGCGCGTCGGCGTCGACGGTCACCGTCCTAGCCCCGGCCGTCACCGAGCTCAGACAGCAGACCCCGTCGTGGCCAGTCGCCGCGATCGCCGCCATCGCGACCGCGGAGACCCCGGTCGCCTCGAAAACCAGGTCCAGGTTGCCGAGCTCCTTGGCCAGCCCCGCCACCGGGTGCTGGTCAGCATCCAGCAACTGTGCCCCGATCTCCTTGGCGACCTTGGCGGAGCGTGAGTCAGCGTCAGCCTTGGCGACAAGGTAGACGTCCAGGTCGCGGAGGCGCAGGAACAGCGCCGCCAGCAACCCGATCGCTCCGGCACCACAGATCAGGGCCTTCTTCGGCTCCCAGGGGAAGCGGTGGCGCTGGATCCCGTAGGCCTGCATCAACCCCTTCTCGACGATCGAGCTGGGCTCCATCAGAACGCCCACCTTGGCGAGCCGGCTGGGCAGGGGGATCAGGTAGTCCTCGGACTCCAGGTAGCGCTCGGCCATGTAGCCGTCGCGACCCTTGATCCCACGCTCGGTGTAATTGCCGGTCAGGCAGTCGTCGCTCTGGCCGTTGGCGCAGGGGGCGCACCGCTCAGGGCAGGGCCGCCTGACCGTGGCCACCACCAGCTGGCCCACCTCGAGCTGGCTCCCCTTGGGGACCGCGGCCACCCGGCCCAGGTTCTCATGGCCCATGACCAGGACCTCCCGGCCGGCCGGGGGCGCCCCGTAGCCCTCGTTGGCGATCTCCAGGTCGGTGCCGCACACGCCGACCTCGACCACCTCCACCTCGACAGGGTCCGTGACCTTGCCGGCTGCGTCCTGGACCTGTCCGGACCCGGATGGGTGCCCGACCTCCCCCAAGTGGACGCTGCCCTTCTGGCCCGGCGTGGTGATGATCGCCTTCATGAGTTCCCTCCTTGGCGGCTGGCCCAGGCCCCTTAGCCTACCGCAGGTCGGGCTCGAAGCGGCGCACCAAAGGCACCCTGATGGCGACCCCCATGGTCCGCCGGAACGCCGCTGGCCAGAGCAGGATCGCGGAGAGGCCGAGTATCCCCAGCAGAGCCACCACCACCGCCGCCTGAGCGCCGGGGAACCGCCCCGGCACCGGCAGAGCGGCAGCGACAAGGCCGACGGGGTTGCAAACTGTTTAGCCATCAGTGAGTAATAGATAGCACACGTGCATGCCAGTCGCTATACTGGACAGTGTGAACCTGACAGATTGGGCGAGAGCTCAGGGCGTCCACCCACAGACGGCCTATCGGTGGTTCAGGCTCGGGACGTTGCCTGTGCCTGCAGTGCGAGTGAACTCGCGCTCAGTGCTTGT
>JAKAWF010000549.1 GCA_021817025.1 bacterium | reverse complement strand
TTCCGATCTCGGGGGATCGCCGGGGAGTCCGCCGCTCGAGGCTCCTTGGCTGGAGTTGGGGGGCGGCCCCGCCACCCACCAACGGGGAAGGCACGTACTGCTGATCTGGCCGCTCCCGTTGCCGGCCGTGACCGTCCACGAGTGAAGCCACTTCGTCGTCCTGCGCCGCCTCGCGGCGCGGCCACTTCCCGCCATGGGCCTCCTCGACCCAGGCTGGGCTGGATCGTCAAGCGGATCCTCCGGCAACTCCAAGCTGCACTGTCAAGACATGCCTTGCCAACAATGTGCCCGTCAGCTCCGTCTGGCACCTGACTATGCTCCCGAACTCTCGGCCGATCAGCGCAGTCCACACGTCTCCGCAGGGATGGACGATGGCAGCGTAGTAGGTGGTCACCACTGCCAGCGGCCGAGGTTTGGCACGAATGAACCATCCTTCCGGCTTGGCCTCGACTGAGTCCATCTCCACCGACGACAGGACCATGGCGGGATCTAGCATCTCTCGAAAATGTGGATCGCGGCAGATGTCTCCGTCATGGAGCCACCCCGCTCCGCGATCCCTCGGCCCGAGGTGGTTGTACGGATCCTCCACCTCCTCTGAGCGGCCACTGTGCCGTACGACGTTCCACCCGTTGCGGGTGGCACTCAGTTTCTCCTCGCACGACCACTCAACCGCCCCGCCGTACCCAGGGTCCTCAATCCACTGCTCCAAGGTTTGGGACGCCCCACCAGGGTGGCCGAAGAGCCGGCAACCGGAGATTGCTGCCCAGGGGTTCCTCCATGCGGGAGGAGGGAGCGGGAATCGGCCCCGGGCCACCAACAGGCCTTCCCTCTCATACCTCACCCGGACCTGCGCTCGAAACCGGGCTCCTTCCCACCCTTGACCTGACTCGAGCATCCGTTCGACCACGTCTTCCCAAGTCAGGTCGACCTCCGAAACAGGTGGCCTTTCCACTGCAGTCAGTGCCGTCTCTGAGTTGGCGCAGACAGCCAGTCCAACGTGCTACGCAGCCCGCCCCACGCTTCCGATCGCGTCTCCACGTCAACAAGGGCTCCGAGATGCCAATCCAGGGTTGCCAGCCAGTTGTCAGCGTCACAGTCGACGACACGGCACGAATCGTGGTCACAGGTCCGGGGCCTCGGCCGGGCTCGAAGCCTCACTCGTTCTCCCGACGCCTCAGCCGAGAAGTCACACAGGAACGCGAGGAAGAGCGCGGGGTCGAGGTGTTCTACCACCGTCCGCGCCTCATGACTCTCCCACCAGGCGCCACCTCCACCACCTCGACTGGGCCTCCCCGGCCGAGGGTCCTCAACCACCTCCCATGACCCGCCCTTAACCGATAGCGTCATCGTTCGTACCCACGGCTCAACCCTTGCCAATGCGGGTCCCGGAACTCCGCGCTGGTCGCGATATTGGGTGACTCGCGCGACAAAGTCCATCTCCCGCAGCAGTCGTGGGGCGATCAACAACCTAGCCACCACGGCTCCGGCCGCCATGGGGCGCCACTCCCGAATCGCGTCTGCAGGCCGCGCCGACGGCATCTAGTGGCAGCCAGCTACCAGCCCGCTGGCGTGCGGGCCATCGACGAGTCCTTGTCGATGCGGATGGCCAGCACGGCGGGCCCCGGCTCGACCGTCATGACCACCTCACCACCTGCAAGACGGCGATCCAGTGCCTTAGTGCCTATTCGCACCGACCCCGGGTCCAAGCGGCCTGACCGGCCAAAGTCATCCCCAGAGCGCCTCCACCGAGAGGTAGCGCTCGCCGCTGTCGTACGTGAAGGTGAGTACCCTGGCGCCGTCCGCCATCTGCGGCTCCAACGACGCCACAGCCGCCAGCGACGCACCGGAAGAGATCCCCACCAGAACCCCCTCCTCCCGAGCCGACCGGCGGGCATAAGCGAACGCCTCATCTGCGGACACCTGGATCACTCCGTCCAGAAGGTCCTGACGCATAATCCCCGGCACGAACCCGGCACCGATCCCCTGGATTGGATGCGGGCTGTGGGTGCCCCCAGACAAGACCGGGGACAGCTCCGGCTCGACCGCGTACACCTTGAGCGCGGGCCATCTCTTTTTCAGCACCTCGGCACACCCGGAGAGGTGCCCTCCGGTGCCCACTCCTGTGACCAGGTAGTCCAGCCCCTCGGGGAAGTCCGCGGCGATCTCCTCGGCGGTGGTCCGGCGGTGGATGTCGACGTTGGCGGGGTTGTCGAACTGCATGGGCATCCAGGCTCCCGGGGTCTCCTCGACCAGCTCCCGGGCCCGGGCGATGGCCCCCCTCATCCCCAGCTCTCTCGGGGTGAGGTCGATCTCGGCCCCGTAGGCCGCCATCAGCTTGCGCCGCTCCACCGAGAACGACTCGGGCATCACCAGGATCAGGCGGTACCCCTTGACGGCGGCCACCATGGCGAGACCCACACCGGTGTTCCCCGAGGTGGGTTCGACGATGACCGACCCTGAATTGAGGATCCCACCCCGCTCAGCGTCTTCCACCATGGCGAGGGCGATCCTGTCCTTGATGCTGCCCCCGGGGTTGACCCTCTCCTGCTTGAACCAGACCGTGACCCGGCGGTCGAAGAGGTGGTTGATCCGCACCACCGGTGTTCTGCCGATGGTCTCAAGGATGCTCTCGGCTCTCACGTTGCCTCCCGGGGCCGGGTTCCGGCCCT
>JAKAWF010000548.1 GCA_021817025.1 bacterium | reverse complement strand
GGAGCGCCGGTGGCCACCGGTGGGCCGGGGATGGAATCGTCCCGAGCGTGATCGCCCCGGCCGGCCTCCGGCACGTCCTCAGGCCGGCCCGGTCCCATCCCGGGCCCGGTCGCCGGCGCGGTCTGGCCCCGACTCTTCATCCATCCTCAGCCTACCTTGCTCCACCGCAGGTGCCTACCGGCCCGCGGCGCGGCAGCTCTTCCGGACTACCTCAACTGAGTGCTGCTGGTGCCTGGAGCACGAGGGCCCTGGACGCACATCGGGCCGACGGATGTCCCCACCGGGGCGGCGCCCTCACTGGCGGCGAGCTGCTCTTCGTGGCCGCCGTGGCGCCTCGTCTCCGGACCGGTCAGGACGATGATGCGCTGGGGGGCATAGTCACGGGCCCAGCGCTGGCTCGGGCCCAGCCAAACCACCCGCGCGGGGCACCCGCGCGGTAGCCTCCAGACCTCGTAGCTGCCGGTAAGCCAGGATCAGGACCAGGGCCGTCGCCACTGGCATCAGGTCCAAAAAGAGCACGGTGCCGCTGAAGAACTGCGCCAGGGTGATAGCGCCCGCCAAAAGTGTCACGTCCAGCCGCGACGACGCTATATGGCGAGCGTCAGGCCCAATGGCCAAAACGACCAGTGGGATGAGGATGATCGCATTGTTGGGGTGCCCGTACGGGGTGAACAGAAGCCATATCCCAACGGGCACAAGCATCCTCCACAGCATGCGCTCGAAGGCCGGCATCCCGGCGATGGCTCGGGAGCCCGCCAACCACACCGCGGACCCCAACGCCGTCACAACCCCTACCGCTGCGAGCGCCAGGGTCGGCACCGCGGTCGCCGCATAGAGCCCGAAATCGCTCGGATCTACCACCTGGATCAGCCCGGCGAGCCCCAACAAGTCGTACTCGTGGGTTCCTTCCCGATGCAAAAAGACGCTGCTCCCGTGCACCCAATCAAGCAGAACCCCATGTGAGATCGCCGCGGAGATCCCGAACAAGACGGCAGACACGCCGAAGAAGCCTATGAGCGCCTGGCTGATCGCCCGGCGATCCGGGAACAGCAGGACAATCATTGCAAGCCCCGCCACCCAGGCTAGCTCGGGCTGCACCCAGATCCCCGTGAGCACCACACCGGCGAGGTAGTTGCGCCTGCGCGCCAGGAGGAAGCAGGTCGCCAACAGGCTCACCGGGATGACGAAGTCGAGCTGCCCGATCAACCGCCCCCAGACGAAGACCCAGGCGAGGCACGAGAACACCGTCGCGAGCCACCATCGATGCCAACCCAGGGCGCGTGCCGTCAGGCTCACGGCACAGCCGAACGACGCCGTCGCCACTGCGACCAGGATCACATAGCCCGACCAGAAGGGCAGTCCGACCAGCGCCAGCACGGGCCAAATCACAAAAGGGAGCAGCACGAAGCCGTCGGACGTAGCGGCGGCGCGGGCCACGGGCTGGTACCTGTAAGCCTGCTCCGCATGCAGGAGAGCCAGTTGGTTATAAGGATTTCTCCCCTGTAGGAGAAAGTGCGCAGCCGTGAAGTACCGGCCGAAGTCGCCGGCTAGGGTAACGCTGCCATTGGCGACCCTGTGAGGAATGAAAATGGCCGACATTCCCATGGCCATTCCCAGCGGCAGAAGGAGCCACGGTCGGTAGTCCCCGCTCGGTCGCCCTGCCACCGCGCCAGTCTATCTTTAGACGGCCAACCGGACATCGCCGCCCCACATTTCTTGCGCCGTCGCGCCAGAAGGTCGTAGTCCCACCTTGCTGGCCTGTAGCCATCGGGGTCCAACGGACAGTGCATGGCGTGTCAGGCGGGGGGCACGCGAAACGGTCGGCCCGAGTTGGCCCGCCGTGGCACCCCCTGCTCTTTCAGATGTCAGAGTGCACCACTGAAGTTTCTGCATCTCGGAGTTGGCGTGTTCGGAGCTCTGCAACTGAGCGGCTCCTGCCTTCCTTAACCGACAACCAAGCCGCGAGCCGGACCGTAGCCCTTGGCGGAATGCAGAGCCACGTGTTGTCGCCCGCACCGCCCTAAATTGAGTCCCGGCCAGCAGTCACCAGGAGGGATGGGTCAGGGCAGGTCGGAGGCCGTCGTCAGTGCCCTGAGGCCGTGCAGCTCCACCGGGGACGAATTGCGATGGACCGCATGACGCGTGGCGGTCGCCGCCAGCAGCTTGACCGCGAATTCGGCCACCGCTATTCTCCGCTGGTGGATCCAGTCGAGCGCGATGAGATCAAGGCCGCGATCCTCGCCAGTCGGCAACTGGGAACCGACTACGAGGGCGATGTCGCCGCGAGTCTGGTGGATCGCATTGGGGCCGAGATCGACCGCCGGGTGGACGCCCGGGTCGGGCAGGGCTCCTCGCCGCCAAAGCTGCACCGTCCCATCTGGGCGCCCCTCACCCTGGGATTGGGATCGCTGCTGGCCGGTGTGGCGGCCAGCGGCATCGTCCTCAACGGTGGGGCCGCGATCAGCTCCAACGGGATCGTCACCCACGCCCCCAGCAGCGGCCAGGTCGCCCTGGACGCGGTGGTGTGGGTCGTGATCGGCGCGGTCAACGTCGCCTTCCTGCGCCGGCATTGACCCGGTCCCCGCAACCGTCGACCGCCGGAGCCGGTCTGCCTCCAGATGGGGCCGCGCCTCGGCGCAAGCCTGGCTGGCACCGAGCGGGAGTGAGCTGCGGG
>JAKAWF010000547.1 GCA_021817025.1 bacterium | reverse complement strand
CTTCAAGGAACGTCGCTTCGCCCAGGGTGAGACGGTGGTCATGGAGGGGTCGGGGGGCGCGGCCTTCTTTGTGATCGCCGCCGGCGAGGCCACGGTGGCGGTCGGCACCGCCCGGCGCCCGCCCCTGCGGGCCGGCGACTACTTCGGGGAGATCGCCTTGATAGACGAGGGCCGACGTTCGGCGACAGTAACCGCGGCCAGCGACCTGCTCTGCTACGGCCTCACCTTCTGGGAGTTCCGACCGCTGGTGGAGGGGAACGGGGTCATCGCCTGGAAGCTGCTTCAGTCGCTGGCGAAGAAGTTGCGCGCGGCCCAGGCGGACTAGCGTGGCGCCTCAGGCCGGGGCAGGGTCGGCCGAGGTTGAGGTGGGGTGGCATCGGGCGGGCTGCGGTTCCGGTGCGAAGCGACCGAGGAGGCGGCAGACCGGACGGCCTCGTACGCTCTGGGGCCCACCCGTAACTAGGCCGTGGGAGTGAAGCAAACCAAGCGGAACAGGAGGAATCCGTGAGACTACTGCTCACCTCAGCGGGAATCCGGAATGAGAGCATCCAAGAAGCGCTCGTGGGTCTTTTGGGGAAGCCGATCGCCGAGTGCGATGCACTCTGCATCCCCACCGCCAGCTACGGCCAGCCCGAGGGCGGGCCTTCTTCCGCCTGGCGCTTCGTCTCGGGAAACCAGCCCAACTGTCCGATGACCGGCCTCGGGTGGAAGTCACTTGGCGTGCTCGAGCTCACCGCCCTGCCCAGTATCGGAGAGGACCTTTGGGTACCACTGGTGCGTCAGGCCGACGTACTGCTGGCGAACGGAGGAGATGCGAGCTACCTCAGCTACTGGATGCAGCGGTCGGGGCTGGCGGACCTGCTACCCACGCTGGACGCGGTCTGGGTGGGGCTGAGCGCTGGGAGCATGGTGATGACTCCCAGCATCGGGGAGGAGTTCGTCGGATGGCAGCCGCCCACAGGTGGTGACAGAACGCTCGGGGTCGTCGACTTCTCCATCTTTCCCCACCTGGACAACGAGATGCTCCCCGACAACTGCCTGGCCGAGGCCGAGAAGTGGGCCGCCAAGATGCCCCAGCCGTCCTACCTCATCGACGATGAGACGGCGATCAAGGTCATAGACGGCCAGGTCGGAGTCGTCTCCGAGGAACACTGGAGACACTTCACCCCCTGATAGTCAACGCTCGCCGGCTTGGGACCCAGCAACTGGGGAGGGAGTGGCCGGCCGTATCCGGCGGGACGCGCGGCGGTACAGCGCCGTGGAAGATCTTCGTGAGCTGCGGCGCCTCTGTCTCATCCTGGCCGTCTCCCAAGAGAGGCGCGGTTGACCGGCAGCGCCCTCCCCTGGGTCCCGGCTAGTCGCCGAAGAACAGCAGAACCGGCTTCACCGTCTCACCGCTCAGCGAGTCCTCGATCGCCTGGTTGACCTCCTCGAAGGGATAGTGGCGCACCAGTCGTTCGAAGGGGAACCTCCCGGCTCGGTGCAGTCTGAGCAGGCGCTGGAGCCCCAGCGTGCCCGAGGAGTCCCCCTGGATGATCCCGCGCACGGACTTGCCACCGACCATGAGGGACCCGAGGGGAACTCCCGGCTCTCCCCCGCCGCCGGCGATTCCCAGCTGGCCGAGCACCGCCAGACCCTGCACGGCGGCCAGCTGCAGTTCGCCCGACCCCGTGGTGTCGAGGATCGCGTCACACCCCCCATCAGTGATCTCGTTCAGAGTGTGGGCGAGCTCGGGGGTGGTGCCGGTATCAACGGCATGGGTGGCCCCCAGGGCGGTGGCGTGCTCGAGCCGAGACCGCCTCTGGTCGACGGCCACGATGGTGCCCGCCCCCACCGCCCGGGCGGCCATGATGGCTGCCAGCCCCACGGTGCCCGTCCCCAGCACCGCCAGGCTGCGCCCCGGGCCGACCGGGAGTACCTGGAGGACGGCACCGGCTCCGGTGACCATGCCACAGGTGGTGGCGGCGAAAAGATGCAGAGGAATGTCGTCGCCCACCTTGAGCGCGTTGCGCTCGCTGGCGAGCGCATAGGTGGAGAAGGCAGACTGGCCGAAGAAGGAGGCCCTGACGGCCGCGCCGTCGATTCGAGCCCGAGTTGAGCCATCGGGACGAACAGCTCCGAAGGTGCGCAGCGGGCCCTCCTCGCAGTAGGCGGTCCGACCGGCTCGGCAGCGGGCGCAACGGCCGCAGAAATCCGACACCAGGAGCACCCGGTCACCCGGGGCCAGATCGCGCACCGCCCGCCCCACCTCGACGACCGTGCCGGCCCCCTCATGGCCGAGAACGATGGGGAAGACGACCGACCCATAACCGTCGCGGGCCTTGGCGTCTGTGTGGCACACGCCGCAGGCGGCGATCCGGACCAGCACCTCGTCGTCTCGCGGGTCGTCGAGTTCGATCTCCTCCAAAGAGAGTGGTGCGCCTCGCTCCCAGGCCACCGCGGCGACTGCCTTGATCAACCCGCGCTCCTCCTGCCCCTAGACGTCAGGGGAATCCTAGTGATCCGGTGGAGGGCGGAGGGGGACTGAGTACCGCGGCGGCCCAAGATCTGCGGGAGGGGCCTCCAGAGGTTTCTGCTGCCCCTGGACGACTGCCTGGCGGTGCCGATCAGAACTCCGGTCGCGCCTGGCGCTTCCTCGCGCTGGGGCCCCGGACGATGCACATTCGTGCCCCCACGG
>JAKAWF010000546.1 GCA_021817025.1 bacterium | reverse complement strand
GCGGGGAAGCTCCGCGGGGAGCCCCAGCTCGTCCAGGTACTCCCAGCCGCCGGCGGCGGTGTTTCCGTGGAAGGAGTTGGGGTAGGAGCGCCGCTGCACCTCTCCGTTCAGCGCTGCCCAGACCTGCAGCAGCCCCCCTGTCTCCAGGAGCTCCTGGACCTGCCAGGACCCCTCGCTGCTGGCGAAGCATCGACGCTGGCGCTTGGCGTTGACCCCGGCCACCGCCCGCGTCACCTCCTGGGTGGCCAGCGCCTCCTCGAGAAGCCGCGCCACGAGGTCGTGCTTGGTGGATGCCGGGACGGCGAACGGGTCCCGAGCGAACTGGGTCCGGAAATGGCCGCTGGCCGCCGGCAGGGGGTCCAGGTGCGCCGAGCTGGGGCCCACCTGCGCCTCCGCCATCTCCACGGCGGCAAGGGCCGCCTCGATCCCCTGTGACGGAGAGCCGAGCACCCGGCTCCCGAAGCCCCAGGCACCCTTGAGGAGCACCCTTACCCCGAGTCCGACCACCTGTTCCAACCGCCAGTCGGGCTCCCTGCCCGACGCCGCATATAGCCGCTCCTCGACCACCTCGACCAGTCGGGCGTCGGCATAGGTCGCGCCCCGGCCGAGGGCCAGGTCGACAGCCTCCTGGGCCAGAGCCCGCGCCTCGTGTTCGGAATGCACCCAGGCCCAAGGGGGCGCGGTGGCAATCTGGCTCAAATCCGCAACTCCTCTCCCCCACGCTCGGTGGGGATTGGGGGGGCGGCCGCTCCTGGCGGCCGCCCCCGAGGTCACTTGGTGTAGTACCAGTCCTGCGGGAAGATGGCGAGCAGCGGATTGGCCGGCAGGACCCCCTTGAGGTTGCTCTTGACCTCCAGCAGCTGGTAATCGCCATTGGGGATCCAGAGCTCCGGCAGCTGCTTGGCGACGTAGGTCTCCCAGGCGAACAGCGCCGACTGGCCGCCCTGCACGGCTGCATTGGAGAGCGCCACCTCTGCCTGATTGCAGTAGCTGCCCGCGTTGAGCGCCCCGCCGCAGCGGAAGTAGCCTCCGCCAGGCGGGTAGTAGGGAAGGGTGTAGACGGCGCCGCCCCAGTCGTCCATCTGCCAGCTGCAGGTGGCCTGGGAGCTGGTGCAGGGGATGGCATCCGCGTAGGCGAACGTGCTGCCCTTGAGGTTGATCTGGACGCCGGCGTGGCTGGCGGTGGACTTGTAGATCTCCATCTCCGTGAGGCCGGCGGCGTAGTTGTCCTGGTAGATGAGGTTGAAGGACAGCTGACTTCCCTTGGCCACCCCGGGGCCGCACTCATTGGCCCCGGAGCCCGGGCTCTGACAGGTGTCCACGCCTCCTGGCACGATGCTCCACCCGTGCTGGCGCAGCAGCGACTCGGCGGCGCTGATGCTGTAGGGGTACGGGTAGCCCTGGGCGCTGAGGCTGGGGGCGGTCACGTCCGCGGCGCCGTTGACCACCGGCCCGTAGGTGGGCACCCCATATCCCACCAGCGCGGTCTTGATCCACTGCGGCTGGTCGATGAGCCGCTCCAGCGCCTGGCGGATGTAGAGCTGGTGGAAGAGCGGTCCCACCGTCGGGTTGTTGAAGTTGATGAACAGGGAGTTGAAGCCGTAGACCGGCCACACGCCGAAGGTGTACCCCTGGTGGCCGAGCTGGGTCGTGAGGTTGGAGTCGCTGGTGGGCAGGTAGCCGACGTCCACCGATCCGGCCCGCACCGCGTCCACCTCCGAGGTCTCACTGTCGAAGGGTTCGAAGATCAGCTTGGAGATGTGGGGCTTGTCCGGCCCGCTGTAGCTCGGGTTGGGCTTCATCACGATGTAGCCGCTGTTGAGGAAGGTCGTGAGCCTCCAGGGCCCGTCCACCACCTTCCAAAGGGGGCTGGTCGCGTAGGTGGCGATGTTCTTGGCCTGGGCGTCGAGGAAGTTGAAGACCGCCTGGGCGCCGGCCGTGGTCTGGTCGTAGTTGCCGACGGGTCCGGACGCGGACTCCTTGTCCCAGGCGTGCTGGGGCATGGGAGTGATCTGGGCCAGCTCGTTGTAGGTGAACCAGGTCGGGGAGTACGCCTTGTTCAGGATGAAGGTGAGCTTGTAGGTGCCGTCGACCTTGATCGAGGTGACGTTGTCCGGGAACAACCCGGGCACATACGCCGCCCAGTTGTCCTTCTCCGCCCGCAATTCGTTCATCCAGAAGGTGACGTCCCGGGCGGTCACCGGGGTGCCGTCCGACCAGACGTAGTGCTTGAGGGTGATCACCACCTGGGTGTTGCCGTCCTGATAGACGGGCGGATAGGCGAGGCTGATCTTGTAGTTGATCGCCGGCGAGGTGCCGACCCCGAACTGGTACAGCGGGGGGATCATGAGGTACTCGAACTGGCTCTGATACTGCACGGTGAAGTCGGTCGCCGGGTACAGAGGCAGAATCCAGGGCGGGCCGATCCCCGCCGTCTCGGCCACCGTCACAGTTCCCCCGGAGACCGGCTTGCCGCTGCCGGAGGACGACGACGAATTGGTGCTGGCGCAGCCTGCCACCAGCCCCAGCGCCAGCAGCCCCGCCACCCACAGCGGACCCGCGGACCGGCGTCGGCCACCCAACTTCAACCACCTAGGCACCGTTCTCATTCCGGTCACGATCCCTCCTTAACTCGTGAACGCCTCCTGTGGCACCGTCGGCCCTGGCCGCGATAGATC
>JAKAWF010000545.1 GCA_021817025.1 bacterium | reverse complement strand
GTCATGCCCTGGATCCGGCAGGCGATCGAGGCCGGCACCATCTGAGCTGCGCGTTCCCGACTCCGCCAGCCTCTCCCACACTGTCCGGGACACCGCCGTCCACCCGCCGGACGGCCCCGTGACCGCCTCGCCGTCGGGTGCCCGAGGAAGGAGGAGGGTTCGCCCATGCCGGGCGAGAGTCGATCGACCTTCACCCTTGGGGCGCCGGTAGCAGGCGGGCATCGGGACGTGAACTCTCTGGAGGCCTTGGTGGACCGCGGGTGATCGTCCGGGCTTAGGCACGGCACAGCGGATGTCCCGCGTCGCCGAACCTCTGCGTAACAGGGCGAAGACGTTGCCGCGCCGGCCGAGACAAGCTCCGCAGAGGGCCCAAAGAGCGCGTTGGCCTCGAAATTGTTCTTGAATCGGAGGCGAATGCCTCGCCGTAGTGTCCCGTCACCCAAGAGAGTTGCACACTGTAAGGGAGTGAGATCATGCTCTGGGGATGGCCGATCACCCCGCCCGCTCCAAGTGGATCAGACCGACCTCGAGCTGCTGACCACCTGGTCGAAGGGCCGGGTGCTGCCCCAGCGACAGGTGATGCGAGCCAAGATCTGGCTGCTGGCGGCCGCCGGAGTCCCCAATATGGAGATCGCCCGACGGCTTGGGTGCTTGCCGCCGACAGTTGGAACGTGGTGCCCACATTTCCATGAGGCGGGCATGGACGGGCTCTGGGGACCAGCCCGGCCGCGGCCGACGGGCCACCTACGGGCCGGCTCTGGAGGACCGGGCAGTGAGCCTGCACTTGAGCCGAGCGCGCCCGGGGGCGAGACGCATTGGAGCACTCGCTCTCTGGCAGCGAAGGTGGGGATCAGCCACGCGACGGTGCACCGGATCTGGCGGACCCGCCGGATCCAGCCCCACCGGTCCAGCACCTACAAGTTCAGCGCCGATCCCCGTCTGATTGAGAAGGTGGGCGACGTGGTGGGGCTGTTCCTCGACCCGCCGGAGAAGGTGGTGGTGCTCTCGGTGGATGAGAAGAGCCAGATCCAGGCCCTGGACCGTACCCAACCGCTGCTGCCACTGCGTCCGGGGCAGATTGAGCGGCGCTCCCATGACTACGTGCGGCATGGAACCACCACCCTATTCGCGGCGCCAGACGTGGACACCGGCGAGGTTGCCGAACACCGCTACGCTCGGTACCGGCACCAGGACTTCCTGGGCCTTCTGCGACCGGCGCATCGCACCTACCCCCGCGCACAGATCCATCTGGTGCTGGACAGCTACGCCACCCACCCACACCCTTCGGTCCAGGCGTGGTTGCGCACCACCCGCGCTTTCACCTGCACTTCACTCCCACCAGTGCTAGCCGGATGAACCAGGTTGAGATCTGGTTTGCCCTGCTCGAGCGCCAGGCGATGCGCCGCTGCGTGTTTCACAGAGTGGCAGCTCTCCGGACCGCCATCCAACGGTTCCTGGACGCCTGGAACGACCACAAGCACCCGCTCACCCGGGTGACGACACCGGGCCAGATCCTAGCCAAGGCGAGCCACCAACCTATTTCGGTACCGGGACACTAGCTCCAGATGCCTGGATGACGGTCCCTACCTGGCGGCCACGCTCCCCTTGGACTCTGCCGGTGGCGTTTTCCGCCTACGGACTGGTCGCACTCGCCGCGAACTGGCCTGCCTTCCCGGGCGACGCCGGACTATTTCGCCAGGGCGATCCCACTCAATTCGCGTGGTTTCTGGCGTGGACTCCGAACGCCCTCATTCTCCACCAGAACCTCTTCTTTACCAACTGGCTCAACTTCCCCCGAGGAGTCAATCTACTGCAGAACACCTTCTCTCCACTCCTCGGTCTGATGACCGCGCCGCTCACCTTGACCGCCGGCCCGGCGGCGAGCGTCAACCTGCTCCTCTGGGCCGCCTTTCCACTCTCCGCGAGTGCCGCATTCCTACTGGCACGCCGCTGGGTCGACTGGTTGCCCGCGGCCCTCGTCGCCGGTGCCCTCTACGGCTTTTCCCCATACATGATTGGCCAGGGCCAAATCCACCTGGACCTCTCGTTCGTTCCATTGCCTCCGCTGATCTTGCTGGCGGTAACCGGCGTCCTGAGGGGTGAGCGGAGGTGGGGATGGGCTCTGGGCGCGCTGATCACGGCGCAGTACTTTATCTCCGCCGAGGTGCTCGCGAGCACCGCCATTGTGGCGGCTCTGGCGCTGGCTGTATCCGCTGTGATGCACCCGCGGCTGGTGCTCTCTGCCTGGAGGAGGAGCCTGGCTCCCGCCGGGCTCGCGGTGGCAATTGCTGCCGTCTGCCTCAGCTATCCGGTGTCGATCATGATCTCCGGGCCCTACCATTACCAGGGCCCTGCCTTCACCGGCGGGCTGAGCGCGGACCTGCTGGGGGTGGTGACCCCGACATCGAGTCAGCTCTTCGCCCCGGCGTGGGCGGTGTCCCTGGGGGACCGGCTGGTTCAAGGCAACATCGTCGAGGACGGCAGCTACCTCGGCCCAGCTCTTCTGATGTTCCTGATGGCCCTGCTGGTTCGATACTGGCGGTCCACCCGCATGCGCCTAGGTGCCATCATGGCGGTGCTCTGCTACATTCTCTCGCTGGGTCCGCAGCTCATCGTCAACGGCGTGAACACGGGTGTCCCACTCCCGTTCACGCTGCTGGCGCGGCTCCCCCTCCTCGACAACATGCTGGCGG
>JAKAWF010000062.1 GCA_021817025.1 bacterium | reverse complement strand
GCTCTTCGGGGGCACCAAACACCCTCGGGTCCATTGGGTGATGCTGGCGCTGCTGGGGTTGGGCGACGTGGTCACGATGAGTCGCGGGTCCTGGCTCGCCCTGGTCGTGATCGCGCTGGTGGCGGCGGCGATCCACCCCCGGCGGCGGGTGCTGGTGGTGGGCTGGGTGGTGTTGGCGGTGGTGGCGCTGCTGCTGCCACCGATCCGGCACCGGGTCGAGAACGAGCTCAATCCCAACAACCCTGCCAACTCGGCCGTCACCCGGATCCACCTCTGGCACGCTACCGTCGACCTCATCGCCGCCCATCCCTTCCAGGGTGCCGGTCTGGCCAACTACCAACAGGAGATCGGCCCCTACCGGGCCGCGCTCCACGACGTGGTCCATCAGACCCATGTCTACCCGGACCAGTTGGAGCGCGACTTCTGGGTGGAGCTGGGAGTGATGGGGATAGTCTTCCTGCTCGGCTTCATCGTCGAGCTGGCGCGATACCTTGCCCCGGCGGTCCGGGCCGGCCCCCGAGCGCACCCCTGGGCGGCCGCGCTGGCGCTCGCCTGGATCGGCATCCTGGCCCACGGGCTGGTCGACAGTCCCTACTGGAAGAACGACCTCTCGGTCGAATGGTGGGCCCTGGCCGCCCTGGTGGTGGTGGCAGTGGTGCCGGCCACCAGGCAGCTGCAGCTGCGGCGACCGGCCCGCAAGACCTGAGCCTGACGGCGTGAGCCTCGCTCACCGCACGGTCCGCAACACGACCATGCTGTTCGTGGCCCGGACCGGGGCGCGGCTCTTGGTGTTCGTCTCCTTCCTGATCCAGCAGCATTCCCTGGGCGCCTTCCGCTACGGCGAGTTCGGGGTCGTGGTGGTGCTCAGCAACCTCTCCAGCATCGTCGGCGACGGTGGCCTCCAGATCGTGTATCTGCGCGAGGGCAGCCGGGACAGCAAGCGGCTCGAACCCTACCTGGCGGCCGTCCTGGGGGCGAAGGTCCCGCTCCTCCTGGGCAGCCTGGTGACCCTGGCGGTGATGGCCTCGTTCACCAGCCATCCCTCGGTGCTCTTCCTGCTCGGGCCCGCCTTCGCGCTCCTGGTCGCCACCTCCGTCGCCAACGTCCTGCGCAGCACCTTCTACGCCACCGGCGAGATGCGCTACGAGGCGATCGAGACCATCTGCGAGGGCGCCATCCTGCTCGGGGGCACCGCCCTGGCCAGCCTCGGCCACATGGGCCTGGCTGCCTACCTCTGGGCCTATGCCGTCTCCTACCTCTTCACCTGCGTCTTCGCCGCCTGGATCATCTCCCGGCGCTACTTCCGGCCTCGCCTCGCGATCGATCCGACTTTGGTCCGGCGGCTGATCCGGATGGGCCTCCCGTTCGCCCTGGTCTTCTTCCTCAACACGGTCTACTTCAAGATCGACGTCCTGATCCTGACCGCGCTGCGGGGGGACACCCAGGTGGGCTACTACCAGGCAGGCTACAAATTCCTCGAGGGTCTCTCCTTCATCCCCCAGACGATGATGAACGCGGTGTTCCCCGCCCTCTCCGTGCTCCATCTGGGGGCGGTGGCCTCGATGAAGCAGGCCTACACGGTCACGCTCCGGCTGCTGACGGCGATCGCCATGCCGCTGGCGGTTGCGCTCGCCTTCGGGGCCCTGCCGCTGGTCTCCTTGCTGCACGTGTATTCCCAGTCGGGGTCGGCGGTGCGGATCCTGGCCCTGGCCGTGGTCTTCCTCTTCGTCAACAACACCTTCGTGTTCGGCCTGGGGGCGATGGACCGGCAGCGGGACAGCATCCGGCTCTCGATCATGAGCATCGGTGTCAACGTGGCCCTTAACTTCATCCTGATTCCGCTCTTTCCGCGCGCGACCGGATATCTTGCCAGCAGTTGGGCGACTGTGATCACGGAGGTGTTCTTGCTGGTGGCCGGGTACCTGATGGTGCGTCGCCAGTTGGGGAGTCTGCCCTGGGCCCGGGCGCTGCTGCCGACTCTGGTCTCGGGGGGCCTGATGGTCGGGATCATGGGAGTGCTGTCGAGCCAGAACGTCTTCTGGGTCGCGCCCCTGGCCGGGGTCTTCTACTTGGGCTCGCTCTGGCTCACGGGAGGGGTCAGCCCCCAGGAGTTGCGGACCCTGCGCAGCAGCTTGGGCCGGCGCCTGGCGCCGGAGGGGGAGGTGCTCGAGGATGGCTGAGTCGGGTCCTTTGATCCGCCCCCGGGAGGCAGCCTCCGCCTTCCGGCGCACTCAGAAGCTGGGGCCGCTAGTCGCGATGCGGGTGGTGGGGGACATCCTCGCCGTCACCGCGGGGGCGCTGATCGGCTACGCCTACCGCTTCCACTTCTCGGGAGTGCCCATCCCCGGGGGAGTGGTGCCCAGCTTTCACGACTACGCGCTGGCGATCCCGGTGGTGGTCGGGCTCTGGCTGGTCGTCTTCTTCTTCACCGGCCGTTACCGGGTGCAGCGCGGCCAGTCCTTCGTGGACGAGATTCTCAGCTCGACCGGGTCGGTGGCGCTCTTCGTGGCTCTGGCGGTGGCTCTCGAGGGGCTCTACCGCGGTTTCCCCTACTCCCGGCTGGTGCTGGCCGACGCCTCGCTGGCCGCCCTTGGCCTGTTCATCGCGGAACGGGGCGCCATCCGCGGCTTTCAGGGGGCGCTCCTCCGCTCGGGGTTCGGAGCGGTCAGGGTCCTGGTGGTGGGGACCGGCGATGTCGCCGACATTCTGATTCGCCGCCTGCGGATGTTCCCCGAATACGGCTACCAGCTGGCGGGGCAGGTGGGGGTCGGCGCCGACTCCGAGGGCCGCGCCGACCCTGAGCTGCCCAGCTTCCCAATCTCCCAGGGTCTGGGCCGGATCGTGGACCGAGAGCGGATCGACATGGTGGTGGTGGCTCTGAGCGGGGCGCCCCACGATCTGGTGGTGGAGCTGGCCCGGACCTGCCTCGATCAGGGGGCCGAGGTCAAGGTCGTCCCCGACGTGCTCGAGATCATGACCTCGGCGGCCCGCACCGAGCAGGTGGCCGGGCTGCCCCTGGTGGGTCTGCGCCCCAACCGTCTGGTGGGGCGCAACCTCTTGGTGAAGCGCAGCTTCGACATCTTCTTCACCCTGCTGCTCTGTATCCCCGCCGCTCCGGTGGTGGGAGTCTGTGCGCTCGCCGTCGTGCTCACCTCCCATGGCCCGCCCTTCTTCGGGCAGGAGCGCCTGGGCCGGCACGGGCGCCCGTTCCTGGTGTGGAAGCTGCGCTCCATGGTGGTGGACGCCGAGGGCGCCACCGGGCCGGTGATGGCGACTGCCGACGACGACCGGCGCACGCCGGTGGGGCGCTTTGTGCGCCGCTTCAGCCTCGACGAGCTACCGCAGCTCTGGAACGTGCTGCGCGGGGAGATGAGCCTGGTCGGCCCCCGGCCGGAACGCTCCTTCTTCGCCCGCCAGTTCGAGGAGTCCGTGCCCCGCTACAGAGAACGTCTGCAGGTGCTTCCCGGCTGCACGGGATGGGCCCAGGTCAACGATCTTCGGCAGGGCTCGTCGATCGAGGAGCGGGTCTTCTACGACCTCTACTACGTGGAGAACTGGTCGGTCGGCTTCGACCTCAGGATCCTCCTCCTGACCCCCTGGCGGATCCTGTTCCACCGCCACGCCTACTGAGAAGCTCGATCGGGTTCTGGCAGCGCCGGGCGCGAGCGGGGGGAGCCGCCGGTGCCTGAGGCCATCGCCAGGAGGAAGATACGTCTGGTCATGCCCATGGTGATTTCGCCCCGGATCGAGCTGCCCGCCGGATGAACCGTTGGCGAGCCTGGTCGAGCGGACCGAGCTGTTAGCCTTGGGCGCCGTGAAGGGGCTGGTGTTGAGCGGGGGCAAGGGGACCCGGCTTCGTCCCATCACCCACACCGGGGCCAAGCAGCTGGTGCCGATTGCCAACAAGCCAGTTCTCTTCTACGGGCTGGAGGCCTTGGTCGAAGCCGGCATCGAGGAGATCGGGATCGTGGTCGGGGATACCGGCGACGAGATCCGCCACGCGGTCGGCGACGGCTCCGCATTCGGGGCCAGGGTCGAGTACATCGTGCAGGACGCGCCCCTGGGATTGGCCCATGCGGTCAAGATCTCCCGGACGTACCTGGGCGACACCGCCTTCGTGATGTACCTCGGGGACAACTTCATCACCGGCGGCATCGGGGGGGTGGTGGAGCGGTTCCGCGAAGAGCAGCCGGAGGTGCTGATCCTGCTCAAGCAGATGCCTCACCCGGAGCGGTTCGGCGTCGCCGAGCTGGTCGGCAGCCGGGTGGTTCGGCTGGAGGAGAAGCCAGCCCAGCCCAGATCCGATCTGGTCCTGGTCGGGGTCTACTGCTTCCAGCCCAGCATCTTCGAGGCGGTGGCGGCGATCCGGCCCTCCCCCCGCGGTGAGCTCGAGATCACCGACGCAATCCAGTGGCAGATCGACCGCGGCCGCCAGGTGACCCCGCATCTGGTGGAGGGGCGCTGGATCGACACCGGCAAGATGGACGACCTCCTGGAGTGCAACCGGGTGGTTCTGGACATCCTCCAGGAGCGCCGGGAGGGGACCGTCAGCGACGATTCGCGGCTGCTCGGCAAGGTCATCCTGGAGGAGGGCTCCGAGATCATCCACAGCACCATCCGGGGGCCCGCGATCGTGGGCGCGCACACCCGGGTGGTGGACTCGTTCGTGGGGCCGTTCACGGCCCTCTACCATCATGTGGTGATCGAGGGCAGTGAGATCGAGCACTCGATCGTGCTGGAGAACACCGTGATCCGGGGTGCCAGCAAGATCGAGGACTCCCTGATCGGCAGGGACGTGGTGATCGAGAAGAGCGACACCCTGCCCCGTGCCCACAAGCTGATGCTGGGCGACCACTCCCGGGTCAGCCTGGCGTGAGGAGGAGCTGATGGCCTGGCAGCCCACGACCGCCGCCATGGATGAGGTGCTGGCGGGGATGCGAGCCCGGCCCCTGGCCGACAAGCTCGGCCCGATCGCCGGCGTCATGGTCAAGACTCTGCTGGTCCATGCCGACCAGCGCGGCACCTTCACAGAACAGCTGAAGCGCGGTGACCTCGACGACCAGGGCCGGCCCTTCCTGCCGGCGCACCCGTTCGCCCAGATGTCACGCTCGCTGGCCTTCGCCCGGGGCGGCAACCCCCCGGAGCTGATCAAGGCCTTCCACTGGCACCGCAGGCAGTGGGACTACTGGGACATGGTGGCTGGGGATACCCGCATCGTGCTGGTGGACCTGCGCTCCGAATCCCCCACCAAGGGCAAGATCCAGGTGGTGATGGCGGGCGGGCACAGCCCCAAGGTGGTGGCCATCCCCCCCGGGGTCGCGCACGGCTACCAGGTCCTCTCGATGCGGGACGTGGTGCTCTGCTACTACGTCACCGAGCCCTACGATGCGGTTCACCCCGACGAGGGCAGAATCCCCTGGAACGACGAGCGCATCGGCTTCGACTGGAGCATAGAGAACATCTGATGAGTGAGACCGGGAGCGTGGGCGCGGCGATCGGCGACCTGGTGGCGGCCTTGCCCCGGCGGCTGCTGGTGGCGGGCGGGGCGGGCTTCATCGGCTCCGCCTTCGTGCGGCTCTGTCTGGGGCAGGCGGATCCCCCCACGGTCACCGTGCTCGACAAGCTGACGTACGCGGGCAATCTGGCCAATCTCGCAGAGGTGTCGGAGCACCCCGGCTACCGCTTCGTGCGGGGCGACATCTGCGACCGCGCGCTGGCCGACCGGCTGGGCGGCGAGGTGGACTGCATCGTCAACTTCGCCGCCGAGAGCCATGTCGATCGCTCCATCCTGGACCCCGACGCCTTCATCCAGACCGATGTCTACGGCACCTACTCGCTGCTGGAGGCAGCCCGCAAGCACCAACACCTGCGCTTCCTGCAGGTCTCCACCGACGAGGTCTACGGCGATGTCGAGGAACCCCGGCTCTCGGTCGAGGGCGACTCTCTGCGGCCGCGCTCGCCCTACTCCGCCAGCAAGGCGGGGGCGGAGATGCAGTGCCTCGCCTACCACGCCACCTACGGGCTGCCGGTGCTGATCACCCGCGGCTCCAACACCTACGGCCCCTACCAGTACCCCGAGAAGATCGTGCCCCTGTTCGCCACCCAGGCCCTGGACCAGCTGCCGATGCCCGTCTACGGCGACGGGGGCGCGGTCCGGGACTACCTGTACGTGGACGACCACGCCCGCGGAATTGCCACCGTGCTGGCCCGCGGGGAGGCGGGGCAGGCCTACAACCTGGGCCAGGGCGGCACTCTGGTCGATGGCATGACGGTGGCGCAGACGGTGCTGCGGCTGACCGAGCGGCCCGCGACCCTGATCCAGTACGTCAGCGACCGGCCCGGGCATGACCGCCGCTACGCCCTCGACAGCAGCCGGGCAGGGGGACTGGGATGGCGGCCGGAGCTGGACTTCGAGCGTGGCATGGAGCTGACGGTGGCCTGGTACCGCAACCGCCGGGATTGGTGGGAGCCGATCAAGTCGGGTGAGTTCGCGGACTTCTACCGCCGCAACTATCGTCCCCTGGCTGGAACCGCCACCTCCAGCTGAGCTGGACTGCGAATGAGGATTCTGATCCTGGGCGCCGCTGGCCAGCTCGGTCGGGATCTGGTGCCGCGGCTGCGGGATTGCGGCCATGAGGTGGTGGCCGCCGGCCGGACCGAGGTCGACATCACCGATGCCGACGAGGTGGGGCGGGCCCTGGCCGAAGGCCCCTTCGACCAGGTGGTCAACTGCGCCGCCTACACCAGGGTCGACCAGGCCGAGCGCGAGCCAGAGCTGGCCTACGCCATCAACCGTGATGGGGCGGCGGTGGTGGCGCGAGCCTGTGCTGACTTGGACGTGCCGCTTTGCCACATCAGCACTGACTTCGTGTTCACTCAGACCCCTCCGACCGAGGGCAGGCCCTGGAGGGAGAGCGACCGGCCGGAGCCGGCCGGTGTCTACGCCACCAGCAAGAGGGCCGGGGAGCTCGCCTGCGAGGCCATCGGGGGGCCGCTGCAGGTGGTCCGGACCGCCTGGCTCTACGGCAACCGGGGCCCCAACTTCCCGCTGGCGATCATCAGAGCGGCGGCCGCCGGAAAGCCGCTGCGGGTGGTGGCGGATCAGCTCGGCAGCCCGACCTGGACGGGTGATCTGGCGACCGCCCTGGAGCGGCTGCTGGCCAGCGGAGCCACAGGCACCTTCCACCTCTCCGGGGCGGGTTCCACCAGCTGGTACGGCTTCGCGCGGGCCCTCCTCGACGAGGTCGGGCTCCAGGCCTCGCTCACCCCGGTCACGGGCGCCGAGTGGGCCGCCCCGGCGCCCCGGCCGAGCTACTCGGTGCTGGCCAACGCCGCCTGGGCCGAGCTGGGCCAGAGCCCACTTCCCGACTGGCGGGTGAGCCTCCACCGCTATGTGAGTGCGGAGCGTCAAGGAGCGATCGCGGCGGCGATCGCCGCCGGTGGCTGAGCGCCTGGGCCGGGAGTCGGTGCGGGTCCTGATCTGCACCTACCAATCGGTCTCCGAGGTGGGCGCGGCGATCGAGTCCTGTCTCAGGGAGGGATTGGAGGAGGCACAGATCACGGTCGTCGACAACGCCTCCCGGGACGGGACCGTCCCCTTGGTGCGGGATCGCTTCCCGCAGGTCCGACTGCTCGCGATGGCCCGGAACCTGGGCTTCTCCCGGGCCGTCAACCGGGGCGCTCAGGGTGCCGGCGGGGGGCTGATCCTGCTCCTCAACCCCGACGCCTCGCTGCTCCCGGGGGCCCTGCCCGCGCTGCTGCGGGCTCTGGGCGACGACCCGCTGAGGGGGGCGATCTCGCCCCGGGTGGAGCGCGAGGACGGCCGCCTCGACCGGGCCTGCAGGCGCAGCTTTCCCAGCCCCGCCGTGGCCTTCTTCAGGCTGAGCGGGTTGAGTCGGCTCGGCCGGGGCAGCGCTCGCCTGGGGGCCTACAACCTGACCCACATTCCTTCCGACCGGGCCATCCCGGTCGACAGTGGCACCGGCGCCTGCCTGCTGGTGCGCCGCTCGGTGTGGGATCGGGTGGGGGGGCTGGACGAGGGCTACTTCATGTATGGGGAGGATCTCGAGCTCTGCTGGCAGATCCACCAGCTGGGCTTGACTGTCTGGTACGAGCCCAGGGCCCTGGTTCTGCACCACAAGGGACGCAGCTCGCAACAGCTGGCAGTGCCCATGCTGGTCCACTTCCATCGTTCCATGTGGCGCTTCTACCGGCTTCACTACGGCCACGGCCGGGGCCTGGTGCTGGCCCCCTTGGTCGGGCTCGGGATAGGGGTCCGACTGAGCGCCCTCTTGATCCTGAATGGCCTCCGCCGTCACCCCCGGGTCAGCCCGTGAGCGAGCCGGCCGCGGTGGCGGTGGTCCTGGTCAACTGGAACGGGGGCTCCGACTGCGAGAAGTCCCTGGCGGCGATCCGCGCCCAGTCGCTGGCGGCGGCGGAGCTGGTGGTGGTGGACAACGGCTCCCGGGATGGCTCGTGCCAGTGGTTCGAGCGGCAACCAGGGGTGCTGGTCATCCGCAATCTGAGGAATCGCGGGTTCGCGGTGGCGGTCAATCAGGGCATCGCCGCCTGCACCTCCGAGCTGGTCCTGCTGTGCAACCTGGATGTGGTGTTGGATCCGGGATTCGTGGCCGCGGCGGTCGCCCGCATCCGGTCCGCCTCCGACATCGGCAGCGTCGGGGGCAGGCTGCGCCGCGAGGATGGCGGGGAGTCCCGCCTGGACTCGACCGGCCACCGCCTGCACCGCAGCGGGTGGGTGTCCAACCGTGGCTATGGAGAGCTGGGCGGGGGGCGCTATTCGCACCCTGAGGAGGTCTTCGGGGTCTCCGCGGCGGCCGCCCTGTACCGGCGCTCGATGCTCCTGGACGTGGCCATCCATGGCGAGATCTTCTGCGAGGCCTTCTTCGCCTACCTCGAGGATGTCGACCTCGACTGGCGGGCTCGCTGGCGCGGCTGGCGCTGCTTCTACGAACCGGCGGCCACCGCCAGCCATCGCCGCGGTGGCTCCGGCCTGCACCGGACCGCCATGATCGAACGCCACGTCCTCGCCAACCGCATCCTGCTCTACTGCCGGAATGCGCCTGCGGGTTGGCTGCGGGGCAGGCCGTTGCTGGCCGCCATGGCTCTGATCGGGTTGCGGGCCGGCCTGGCCCTGCGCCGCCATCCCAGTTCCCTCCTGGGGGCGGCGGACGCCCTGCGGCGGATGCCGCAGGCGCTCAGGGATCGCCGCACCATCATGGCGACCCGCCAGGTGACTGATCGCGTCCTGGAGGCTTGGGCCGAGCCAACCCCGTGGCGGCGGCTGTTGGGGGCGCACCTCAAGGGTTGAGCCCTCGGGGCGGGCTTACCGGGGCAGAGCGGGCCCCGCCCTGACGCGCCAGAGCCTTGGGGCGCCCGCGAGGGGCTTGGATGCCTGCACGGCGCTGGCCCGGCTTGAATCGGGTTGGTCGGTGGGTCGATTCCTCGACCAGCTCCCAAGTGCGAGGTCGGCCGCCGGCTGAAGCCACTGACGCCGACTATTCTGAGTGCAGCTGCGGCGGACCGCTGGCGGTGTGGACTAAGGGGGCGATCTATGGAACTGCACATCTTCACCGAGCCCCAACAGGGGGCCCACCAGCAGGACCTGCTGGCGGTGGCGCGGCTGAGTGAGCGGCTCGGCTTCGCCGGCTTCTTCCGCTCCGATCACGTGATGACCATCGGGAGCCCCCCCAACCCTCCCGGCCCCACCGATGCCTGGGTGAGTCTCGGGGAGGTCGCAGGGGCGACCTCCAGGATCCGTCTGGGCACCCTCATGACCGCGGCCACGTTCCGCCTGCCGGGAGTGCTGGCGGTCGCGGTCGCCCAGGTCGACCAGATGAGCCAGGGCAGGGTGGACTTCGGCTTCGGAGCTGGTTGGTACGAGGCCGAGCATCGGGCCTACGGCATCCCCTTCCCGTCGCTCCGAGAGCGCATGGACAGGTTCGATGAGCAGCTGCAGGTGATAACTGGGCTGTGGGCGACCCCCGAGGGCGGCACCTTCGACTTTCAGGGACGCTACTACCGGCTGGAGGCGTGTCCGGCCCTCCCCAGGCCGGTCCAGCGGCCGGGCCCTCCGGTCCTGATGGGTGGGATGGGACACTCGCGAACTCCCAGGCTGGCCGCCCGGTTCGCCACCGAGTTCAACTGCGCCTTCGTTCCCCTGGCAGCCGCGGCCGCCCAGTTCGAGCGGGTCAAGAGCGCCTGCGCAGCGGCCGGCCGCGACCCCGCCAGCATGCGCTTCTCGGTTGCGCTCACCCTCTGCTGCGGGCAGACCGAGCCGGAGTTCCAGCGGCGGGCCAAGGCCATTCGCCGCGAGCCTGAGGAGCTGCGCCGGATCGGTCTCGGCGGGCTCGTGGATGAGGTGATCGACAGGCTGGGGGAGGTCCGCGAGCTGGGCTGCGAGCGCGCCTACCTCCAGGTCCTGGATCTCCACGACCTGGAGCATCTCGAGCTGATCGCTGAGAGGGTGCTGCCCGGCGCTGCCTGAGCGGCGAGCAGGCGGTGGCATGCCTGGCCGCTGGGTGGGCAGATCGGGCGGTGCCGCTGGCCCGCAGAGAGTCGCGGAGGCGAAGGTGGGGAAGTCGATGACGGGGACCGCCTGCCCTGCAGCGCGCCGCCGCCGCCCGATTCCGAAGGGATCGCTGCGCGGCTCCATCGCCACCCGCCGCGGCCGGGTCGTTCGCTGTGCCGTCGGCTTGGCGACCGGTCCAATGTCTTCAGAATCCGGGAGCGGGTGGGCCGGCGGTCGTCGCCGAGCTCGTGCGCGTGGGCCCCGTCGGCGCGGCTCGCCAGCACTGCAATCGTGACAGCTGGGGGCATCCGGGCCAGCCGGACGGACGGGTCGACAGCGAGGATGTCGACCGCCGCTGGGCGGCCCGCAGGAGCACCATCGGAGCAATGGCGGTGGCGGTGGCTTGGGGCCGAGCGCATAACATGGCATGGTGCCCCCGGGAACAGACCCCTCCAGACTCGACCTGCGGGCCTTTGTCAGAGACGTGCCCGACTTTCCCAAGCCGGGGATCCTCTTCCGCGACATCACTCCGCTCTTGGGCGACGGACCCGCGTTCAGGTCTGCCTGCGATCGGCTGGTGGAGCGGTTCCGCGGGGATCGGGTGGAGGCGGTCGCGACCATCGAATCCCGGGGCTTCACCTTCGGCGCCGTGATCGCGTACCAGCTAGGGGTGGGGGTGGTGCCGGTGCGCAAGGCGGGCAAGCTCCCGGCTGACACTCGCAGCGCCAGCTACCAGCTTGAGTACGGCGAGGCGGTGCTCGAGATCCACCGGGACGCCATCAGACCGGGCCAGCGGGTACTGGTCATCGATGACCTGCTCGCCACCGGTGGCACCGCCGTGGCCACGCTGGAGCTGATCGCGGGGCTGGATGGCGAGGTGGCCGGGTTCGGTTTTCTGATTGAACTGCTGGAACTTGGTGGACGCCGGCGTCTGGCCGGCCATCGAGTCGAGGCCCTGCTGGAGATGTGAGGAGCGCAAGTGGCCGATTCTGAGAATGGAGTCCTGACCGTCTCCGACATCGCCGAGCCGGGGCTGGCTGAGGAAGGGGTGCGCCGGATTGAGTGGGCGAGCGGTGAGATGCCGGTCCTGCGGCTGATCCGAGCCAGGTTCGAGGCGACCCGTCCGCTTGAGGGCTTGCGGGTCGGTGCCTGCCTGCATGTCACCGCCGAGACCGCCAACCTGATGCTCACGCTGCAGGCGGGCGGCGCCGAGGTGCACCTCTGCGCCAGCAACCCGCTCTCCACCCAGGACACGGTCGCGGCCGGGCTGGTGGGCCGGGGCGTCTCTGTGTATGCCCGTCGGGGTGAGGACAACCAGACCTACTACCGCCACCTGGAGGCGGTCCTCGCGACACGACCGCACTTCACCATGGATGACGGCGGCGATCTGGTGGGAGAGCTGCACCGGCGCGGTCAGGACGCCATGGGGGACATCCGGGGCGGCACCGAGGAGACCACCACCGGCGTCATCCGGCTGCGGGCCATGGCCCAGGCCGGGGTCCTGCGTTTCCCGGTGATTTCGGTGAACGGCGCCCAGACCAAGCATCTCTTCGACAACCGCTACGGCACCGGGCAGTCCACCATCGACGGTCTGATCAGGGCCACCAACCTACTCCTGGCCGGCCGGACCATGGTGATCTGCGGCTTCGGGTGGTGCGGTCGGGGTCTCGCCTCGCGGGCCCGGGGCATGGGGGCCCAGGTGGTGGTCACCGAGGTGGAGCCGGTGCGGGCTCTGGAGGCGGTGATGGAGGGCTACCGCGTCATGCCACTGGCCGACGCCGCTCCCATCGCGGATGTGATCATCACCGTCACCGGCGACTGCAATGTGGTCGACCGACGCCATCTGGAGCTGGTCAAGGACGGCTGCGTCATCGCCAACAGCGGCCACTTCAACTCCGAGATCAACCTGGCGGCGCTGGACAGTCTCACCACCAAGGTGCGCGAGGTCCGTCCCGAGGTGGCGGAGCACACTCTGGGCGACGGCCGCCGCGTTTTCCTGCTCGCCGAGGGTCGCCTGTTGAACCTGGCTGCAGCCGAAGGACATCCGGCCGCGGTGATGGACATGTCCTTCGCCAACCAGGCACTCTCCCTGGCCTACATGGCAGCCAGCTGGCGGACGCTGACCCCGGGGGTTCACGAGGTTCCCGAGGAGATCGACGCCGAGGTGGCTCGCCTGAAGCTGGCCGCCCTTGGGGTGACGATCGACGAGCTCACCGAGGAGCAGCTGCACTACCTCAGCTCCTGGGAGCAGGGGACCGCGTAGGGAAGGTCGCGCGCGGACGCCGGCAACGCGCCCGACCTCTTCCGCCGTCCCCGCGGGCGGTACCGCGTGGCCGGGAGGCGGGCGGGGGACCGCGTTTGCGAGCGTGGGCGGCGCACAATTCCCGGGATGCGTCAGCTGAGGTTGCCCCATCTCCCAGGGGCGCTGTTGCTCTTGCTGGCGACCCTGGCCACCTTGTTGGCGGGGTCCGTCCGCCTCGCCGCTCCCGGCGGTGTTCCGGCCGCGGTGCGGGCGGCGGCATGGCAGACTGCCCTGGCTTACGCCCATCCCTATCCGACGCTGCCGTACTCCTGGGTCAGCACCACCTTGGGTGCCTGGGAGCATCTGAACCGGACCAGCGGCCCAGGGTCGTTCGGAACTCGGGTTTTCGTGGTGCGCCTGCAGGGCCGGTTTCAGCTCCCGACCACCTTCGCCACCCTCCCGGCCGCCTTCGTGGAGGTGGCCTTTCCCGCCCGCTCGTCGCGTGGTGGCGGCCTCGGCTTGGTTGGGATCGAGTACGTGGCAGGGGGGCATGTGCCGGTGCTCTCATCTCTGGGCCAGGTCGGCGAGGCTGAGTTGCCGCGCCCACCGGTGCCCACCGTGGGGGTGGTGCCAGGCGTGGTGGGACTTGATGTGTTCACCGCCGACTCGCTCCTGCGTGAGGCCGGGATGACGCTGGAGGTGAGGCGAGGCTTCGATCCGCTGCTGCCACCAGGTACAGTCACCGCCCAGAGTCCAGGTGCCGGCCAAAGCTGGTCTGGCCGGGTGGCCCTGACCGCGAACCGCGGGTACTCGTTCTGACGCTGGGCGGCGGGGCCACCATCTCCAGATCCGGCCGCCACGCCTGCAGGGGACACACCTGGGGGGCCTACCCAGAGGCGCCGCGGTACGCCGCCGGCCGAGGGATGGCTTGGGTGTGTGCGTGGGGCAGCGGGGCCTGACCAGCACCGCCGCTTTCCAGCCGGGTCCGGTGATCTGCAAAGGAGAGGGGAGGCGGGGTGGCCCCTCCCGGCACTCACGCCGCGACGCAGCCACCAGAGCTGCTGCATCAGCTCCCGAGTTGGGCCCCGGCCGTTGAGTCGCCGGCCGGGCTTGGGCGAGGCTCGGGGCCGACCCGCTCCAGGGCAGCCCGCCGCTGAGATCCCGGCTCTCCATCAGGGGCCGCCTGGCGGCCAGCGGAACCGAAACTCGGCTGGGCGCAGCCCGGCTCGGTCACGGTAAGGTGTCGCCGCCGGACCCGCTCAGTTGGTGCATCTATGCAGACGCTTCTCTCCGCTACCTCGCTCGGCCCGGCCATCCTGCGATGGAATTACGTCGGCTACCAGGTGCTGGCCCGGCAGGGTCCTCACGGCGGCTTGTGGAATTCTGCGGCCGCCGCCCTTGCGGAGTGGGGCATCTTCTCGCTGGCGTTCGTGCTGGTCGCCCTGCTCTTCTTTGGCAGGCCACCTGAGCGCGCCCGCCTGGACGCGCTTGCGGCGGCGGCGGCGGCGGCGGTGGCTCTGCAGGTCAACCACCTGCTGGGCAATCTCTGGTACGAGCCCCGGCCTTACCTCTCCCATTACCACGTCCCCCTGCTTGCCGCAGCCGCCCACGGCAATTCCTTTCCCAGTGACCACCTGGCCTTCGGTGGGGCGGTGGTGGGCGCCCTCTGGGTCACCAGGAGGCGCTGGCTGGCCCTGGCATCACTGCTGGTGATGGCGGGAGTCGGGTGGGCGAGGGTGTTGACCGGAATCCACTGGCCGTTCGACGTGCTGGTGGGACTGGCACTTGGCCTTCTGGTGGGGGCCATTGTCGGGGCGGTGGCCGTGCACCTGGGACGGCTGGGACGGCTACTGGCACTCCTGCCGCTGCCGCGCTGGCTGGCTGTGGCCGGAGCTGTGGTGGTGGTGGCTGTGGGCTTCGCCGTGCTGGAGAAGGCTACCCACCTCGGTCTCGTCGTCGGTCCGATTGCCATCGGGACTGTCCTCATGGCGGCCCTGGGACTCGTCTGGCCGCAACGGCCGGCCCAGGCAAGTCCGGGCTGAGGGGCACTACTTGCACGGGTTACACGGGCCCGACCGAGTCTGGGCGGACGGCCCGAGCGGGGCCAGTGCCACGGGGGGCCGGCCGGGGGGGCACACGGATCCGCCCCGGAGTCGGGCGGTCGCGCGCGTTGTGGTCTCCAGGCCCTGACCACGCCGCCAGGCCCGACCAGTGCGAGCTCCTCACCCGCAGGCGAGCGCACCGCCATGGGAAGGTCCGGCCGCGCGTTCCCCATCGCCACCGTTCGGGCGGGAGCAGCCGGCGATGGCGGGCTCGGGGTGTCGGCTTCGGGTCGGAGGCGGATCGCCTCCTGGTTGGGCTGACCGGAATCAGCGGCGACGCCGGTGTGGGCTGCCGGCCCGGACAGCCCGCTGGAGTCGGCGCTTCATCCCGATGGACTTGACAGCAGCTCGTCCACCTCGTTACAAGTGGGAGTTGCGTGTGCCGTTGCTCGGCAGTTTCAAGCCAGGGAGGTGGTGGATGGCAGCTGGCGCGAGCGTGCTGGGGGACTCGGCGGGCGGGGAGCATTGGGTCCCGACCGACTCCTGGAACTTCACATCCTTCTTCCTGGGGATGC
>JAKAWF010000544.1 GCA_021817025.1 bacterium | reverse complement strand
GCGCCACGTGCTCCCCGTAAAGCAGAACCTCTGTGCGCCTCCCGAAGGCGTCACGTTCGAGCTCGACGGTGGGCACTTCGCCTGGGGCGGCCCGTCCGGGCTCTCAGCGGCTCAGCTGATGGCTGCTCGGCGCGAGGCGGGCGGCGCGATGGCCGCGGCTCAGGACGTGTTGCGGCAGATCCTCGCCGTCGGGCCAGTGGAGTCGAACGCCGCTCTCGCCCAGTGCCGAGATGCAGGGGTGTCCGAGAGTACGGCCAACCGAGCCCGGCGAGCCCTCGGTGTGCGGGCCGAGAAGGAAGGCTTCGCAGCCAAAGGGAAGTGGCACATACGCCTGCCTGATGGAGAGCGCCAGGCCGGTCCCCCTACCCGCCGAACGCTCTCTGGCCAAGACGGTAATGTGAGATCAGAACGGCCCATAGCGTCCAAAGGCGTTCAAATTTCGGAGGGTGAGCGCCTTAGCCCCTTAGCCCCGAGGGAGCCGCGCCCATCTGCGCCCACGGCGGCCCCAGCATCGCATTCGGTAGCCACCGCCTTGCGAGTCTTCCCGGGCTCGCGGCTGGTACGGAGCACGTCCCACCCAGCTGCTGCCAACGGCCACGCGGACGAGGCCGACCGCCCGATCGACGGGCCCCCGGAGGAGGACGTGGTTCGGGGGCCCGACCCATGAGCCCTTGCGTCGTTGGATCGGTGCCCGTTTCGGGTCGCCCCAGTGGGCCGTTAGCCGTTCACGTTTGGCAGCTCAGCCCACGTCCCCCCTACCATCGGACAGAGAGCCGCGGAAGCTGAAGTGAGGGCCGCCCTCTACGCCCGGGTCTCGACCGATGACCGCGGCCAGGACCCGGAGGTCCAGCTAGCTCCGATGCGGGGACTGGCCCGCGCCCGCGGCTGGCAGGTTGCGGAATACATCGACCACGCCTCGGCCTCCGATCTCCGGGGGCGCCGCGAGTGGCGCCGCCTGCTCGAAGACGCCCACTGCGGCCGGACCGACGTGGTGCTCGTGTGGAAGTTGGACCGCTTCGCTCGCTCGGCCTTAGACGCGCTCCAGTGGCTCCAGCAACTCGACGGCGCTGGAGTCGGACTGAAGATACTCACCCAGCAGATCGACACCACGACCTCCTCCGGACGGCTGGTGTTCACGGTACTGGCGGCGGTGGCTGAGATGGAGCGAGAACTCATCCGGGAGCGGGTTAAGGCTGGGGTGGCGCAGGCGCGTGCCCGCGGCAAACGGCTTGGGCGGCCGCCGAGAGCGCAGCCAGTGGAATCCCATCCGCTCTGGCCCTTGGTGCTCGCTGGCCTGGATGCCGGGCACCTCAACCGGTATGAAGCTGCCCGCAAGCTGAAGGTCCGACGGGCCACGCTCGACCACGCGCTCGAGACGCTCCGCAAAGGGGGTGGCCCCGAGCCGGCCCCGGCCGAGATCGAACGGCCTGGCTGACGGGACGGTCCCAAAGGAAATCCTTGCGGATGCGCCAGCATAGGCCTTAGGTTGTTGGCTGATCAACCCGGTGACGAGTGGACGTTCGGTGTAGTGAGAGGGAAGACCCATGAGTTCGCCGACTTCACTTCTGATCTGCTCGGCGGCGGACGTCACATTGGAACGCGTCAAGGGCCTACTCGGACAGAACCTCACCGAAGGGCGAAACTTCGAGTACAAGCGACAGTTCTCCTCTCGTCTGGTGGAAACAGTGGCGGCCATGGCCAACACGTACGGAGGCATCGTCCTAGTGGGAGTCGATGGAGCGCGACAGCTCGTCGGAGTGTCGGAGCGCACCGTCGATCAGATAGCCAACGCCTGTCATGACAAGCTGGACCCCCCCTGGGAACCTGAGATCATCCCATTGCCCTTGGCCACAGGTGAGGACTCGTTCGTCTTGGTCTTGAGAGTTCAGGCAGAGGACGCTCCACGTCCGATTCTGATCGATGGTAAGGCGTTTATCCGATTGACAGGAAGGAACGCGCCCGCGGACCGTGGTCAGCTCGCGCGCCTGTTTGCCGAACCGAATCCCGAGACGAAGTGGACCACAGCGATACTTCCACCGCCGCAACTTCCGACAGGGTCGGACGGAGCCGTGTCCGTAGACTTCATCATCCGAACTGGCCTCATCGTGCCTCTCGGTGAGGCAGCCGTCAGGCGGCCATTGTCCGAGCGAGGGATTGAACTGCTGATCGCTGCCCTAAAGCGATCCGCGCTCCGATCGGTCCTGTTTCCTTGGGTTCGCCAATTCCATGACGGCTCCCTCCAGGATTTTCGTCGGCTAGGATTCAACCGGGCGCGTCACGCTCGGCTGGTGTGGGACCTGGTAATCAACAACTCTCTGCCGAGCCCCATAGATGTCGTCGTGGTAGCGAACATTCCTGACCAGTACGCGACGCCAGCTACCTTTCTGCAGTTCACGGTCGACGTCACGGGCCGCGCCCGCAAGTTACCCCAGGGCCCCGAAGTGTCCGGAGCGTGGCGCCTCGGGCTGTCGGTTCTCTACCCCGCCCTTGACGACCTCACGGCCACCGTGACCGATCCCACTGTGGTCGCTGCCCTGGCCGACCTAGCGGGCATTGGCTCTGAGGTCGTGCCCCAGCCAACCTGCTGCCACTTCCTCACAGGGGTCCCAGTAACTGAGCTTCTAGACTTGCCAGGGCTGGTGCAGATCGAGGGGGCCGGGACGTCTCAAGGGGCGCTTCTACTGGCAGACCCTGCCT
>JAKAWF010000061.1 GCA_021817025.1 bacterium | reverse complement strand
TCGAGCCCGCGGAATCGCAGATAATGAGGCGCCATCCCGGTGGACTGCCGAGCCGTACCTCGACGCCCTCTGCAGGCTGATGGTGGTCGACGACGTCGAGGCATGGAACCCTGAGCTGCGTTCACGAACCCGCCTGACGACAACGCCCAAACGGCATCTCGTGGACCCGTCGCTCGCAGCGGCGCTCATGGAGTGCGACCCAGCGAGACTCCTCGGAGACCTCAATACCCTAGGCTACCTCTTCGAGTCTCTAGCTACCCGCGACATACGCGTGTACGCAGCGCAAGGCGGCGCGTCCGTCTACCACTATCGGGAGCGCGGGGGGGAACTCAAGGTCGACCTGATCGTCGAGCGCCGAGACGGTGCCTGGATCGGGATCGAGGTGAAGATGGGATCTACCCAAATCGACGAGGCGGCTGCAAATCTACTCCGCTTGGCTTCCGGCCGCGTTCTCCGTCCTCCGATGGCACTACTTGTCATCACCGCCACCCAGTACGCGTACCGCCGGCAGGATGGTGTTGTTGTGGCACCGTTGGCCCTTCTGGGTCCCTAGCCAACTGACGTCGGTCAACACTCGCTGACGCGCTATGCCGAGTGCGATGATCAACGGCGTCGCTCGCGGCAGGCTCAAGCTGGCCACAGCCCCCTCAAATGCCCCAAATCCGCCCGCTCGTGGCAACCTTGCAACTCTCTTTGCAAGAACCCTGGTGGAGGCGCCGGGAATCGAACCCGGGTCCGAGAGCGCGTCCCGCGAGACCTCTACGTGTGTAGCCCGAGTACTTGTCTCACCAGCCGCCCGCCCCCGGACGGGCTCACGGCTGACCAGCCTCGGTGTTCGTCCCCACCAGCGCCGAGACGCCACTGATGAGCGAGCCCACTGCATTAACGTCGGGTCCGGGCGTCGCAGGCGCCCACCCGGTCGACGTCAGGCCTAAGCCTGAGCTTGTGGCACTACTGCTTGATCAGATCAGGCAGCGAACGCCAGAGCCGGTTGGCTCGAAGTGTTGGCAGTTAATGCCTTTCCCGGTTTTACGAGCCCGGGGCTCGACACGCCATCTCGCAACCCACGTCCCCGTCGAAGCCACACGCCCCCACGGAAGGTTATCAAGCCACTATACGCAGTTCGGCTGCCGGAGAGGGTCAGGGGGATGGACCTGAGCGGGGTGTGTGCTCGAAGAGGCCGGGGAAGAGCCGGCAACACCAGGCTCCAGGCGCTTGCCGCCCGTCATGGGCAACGGATGAGCCCAGGCGCGGACAGGGCCCGCTGCCGGCTCGATCCTGGTCTGCGCAAGCTGCGCTCGCCGCCCTGCCCAGGCATCCCACCTGGGCCCCAGCGCCTAACCTCCGGTCTTCCAGTTCCGGGCGAGACCCCTTTGCATCTCGCGGCGGGCATCCTTCTCCATCAGAGCGGCCCGCTTGTCGTACTCGCGCTTGCCCCGGCAGACACCCACTTGCACTTTGACCCGGTTGCCGCTGAGGTGAAGGTCGAGGGGGATCAGGGTGATACCCGGCTGCTTGACCAGGCCCGCCAGGTGGCCGATCTCGCGGCGATGCAACAGCAACCGGCGCGCCCGGGCGGGCTCGTGATTCTGCCGATTGCCGAACTGGTAGGGCTGGATGTGAGACCCCAGCAGCCAAGCCTGGCCGCGCTCGATCCGGATGTAGGCCTCGGCTATCTGGACCCCTCCCTGCCGCAGCGAGCGGACCTCGGTGCCGTGCAGCTCAAGGCCGGCTTCGAACTCCTCCAGGACGTGGTACTCGTGCCACGCCCGGCGATTGCGCGCCAGTGACTGCTTCCGCTCCTCGTCGCTCACCGGGCCCGCTCCCGCACCGGCGCCCGTCGTCCTCTCAGAAAAGCAGGCGGTGGCATCGGCCGGCCGCCTGGGGGCTGCACCAGGGAGACGCGATAGGCCCCCAGCCCCGTCCCAACCAGGATGGAATCGGCGTCACTGCCGATGACGGTGCCGGGAGCGGCTGCCACCCCCTCCGGGAGAGGCTCGGCGGTCCCCGCCAGCAGCTTCACGCGGATGCCTGCGAGGAGCACCGACACCCCTGGCCAGGGGCTGAGCGCGCGCAGCTTGCGGTCGATCTCACGGGCTGGAAGGGACCAGTCCAGCTCCCCATCCCGGCGGCTGACCTTGTGGGAGTAGGTGGCCCGCCCTTCATCCTGCGTGCTCAGCACCGCTTCGCCTCTATCGAGGCCGGCTAGAGCTGCGACCAGAAGCCGAGCTCCCACCTCCGCCAGTGCGCGCTCCAGCTCCATATTGGTCGCGTCACCGAGTATCGGCACCCTCTCCTGGGCCAGGAGGGGCCCAGCGTCGAGACGCTCGTCCATCCGGTAGATGCTGACCCCGGTCTCGGAGTCGCCCGCCAGGATGGCAGCTGCGATCGGAGACGCTCCCCGGTGGCACGGCAGCAAGGACGGATGGACGCCCAACGCCCCTTGGGGAAAGAGCTGGAGGACGGAAGCCGGGATCAGCTGGCCGTAGGCGCACACGACCAACAGGTCGGCCGAAACCAGGGGAGCCGCCCCTGCCCAGTCGGCCGAGAGCCTGGCCGGCTGCTCGACCGGCAACCCCAGCTCGTGCGCCAGATCCCGCACCGGCCGCGGGGCCGGCCGGCCCCGGCTGCCGCTGCGGTCGGGTGCCGTGATCACCAGCGTCAAGGGGTGCCCAGAAGCGGCCAAAGCCCGCAGCGACGGCAGCGAGAACTCCCCTGACCCGGCGAACACCACCCGCACTGCGCGCACCTCCATTGCTCTGACCAGACCGCGATTATCGAGAGCCGACCCGAGGCCGCATCAGCCGGGATCGACATCCAGCGCCCAACCACGCCCACTCGGCAACTGCTCGAGGAGGCCGTCCAGCCTGGGCCCTCGCAGCGTTATCTGCCAACGGTAGAGGGTCCGCAGCTTGGGGATGAAGGCCGGAGCCGGACCCAGCACCTCCACTGGGATCTCGGCGGCCACCTTTCGCAGCCTGCTCGCCTCCAGCTCACACGCGGTGCGGGCCTCCTCCTCCACGGCGGCACTGCGGGTCAGCACCAGCAGCTTGCTGAAAGGTGGGAAGCGAAGCTGCCGCCTGACCTCGACCTCGACCTCGGCGAAGCCCTCATAGTCGTGCCCGACCGCCCGCTGAACGGCCTCGTGCTCGGGACTGTAGGTCTGCAGGATCACCTCCGCCGGCTCGTCTCCACGGCCCGCCCTCCCGGCCACCTGCGTGAGCAGCGAGAAGGTCCGTTCGGAGGCCCGGAAGTCAGGGAAGTTGAGCGCGATGTCGGCGTTGACTATCCCCACCAGCCGCACCCCCGGCAGGTCCCATCCCTTGGCCACCATCTGGGTTCCGATCAACAGGTCCGCCCGGCGCTCGGCGAAGGCCTCGTAGATCTCCCGGTGAGCGTCCCGGTGACCGACGGTGTCGCGATCCATCCTCAGGATGCGAGCGTCCGGCCAGCGGCTGCGAGCCTCCGCCTCGACCCGCTCGGTGCCCGCGCCCAGGGGCCGCAGGATCTTGCCGCCGCAGCTGGGGCAGAGGTCGGGAAGGCGCAGTTGATGGCCACAATAGTGGCAACCGCACTGGAGGTCGGCGGCGTGCAGGGTCAGCGACACCGAGCAGTTGGGACAGCCGAGGGCTTCCCCGCATTGGCGGCAGAGCACCACGCTGGAGATCCCCCGTCGGTTGAGAAACAGTATCCCCTGGCCGCCCTCGCCCAGGGTCCTGGTCACGGCCTCCGCCAGGCGTCGGGAGAACGGCGACCGGTTGCCCCAGGCCAGCTCCTCCCGCAGGTCCACCACGGTCACGGGCGGCAGTGGGCGCCCTCCGTAGCGCCCGGCCAGTCGCAGCATGGTCAGCCCGGCGCCGGACCTGGCCTGGTAGTAGGTCTCCAGCCGGGGGGTGGCGCTTCCCAGCACCACCGGGATGGACAGGATCCGGCCCAGCCGGCGGGCGACCTCGACCGCCTGGTAGCGAGGCACCCGGTCGTACTGCTTGTAGGAGGTGGAGTCCTCCTCATCCACGATAACGATCCCCAAGTTGGGCATGGGGGCGAAGACGGCGCTGCGTGAGCCCACCACCACGTCCGCCTCCCCGGCCCGGACCCGGCGCCACTCCCTCCCCCGCTCAGCGACCGTGAGCCCGGAGTGGAGGACAGCCACCCGGCCCGGGAAGTGCACGGAGAAGCGGGCCACCGTCTGCGGGGTGAGCGAGATCTCCGGGATCAACACGATGGCGCCCCGCCCCTGCTCCAGGGCGGTCCTGATGGCGGCCAGGTAGATCTCCGTCTTGCCGGAGCCGGTCACCCCAAACAGCAGGAACTCCTCCGGGGACGACCACATGACCGCCCGCCGGATCGGCTCGAAGACACGCTCCTGGTCGGGGCTGAGCTCGAGTGGAGGGCGATCCATCTCGGCTGCGGTCCGAGCCTGGCCGGGAGTCCTCGGACGGCGACGGGTCACCCTCGCCCCGGCGCGCCCGGTGCGCAGCGCCGGCGGCACCATCGCCCGGAGGACATCTGGGATCGGGCTCAGGTAGTAGGAGGAGATCCACCGAGCCAAGCTGATCTGATGCGGCAGCAGCAACGGCTCCTGATCGCGGATCCGCTCCAGCTCGCGCAACTGCTGGACCGGAGATTCCTCCAGCAGTTCCACCACGAAGGCGAAGATGTGGCGCTTGCCGAATGGCACCACCACCCGCTGCCCGAGCTGGACCGACCCCCGCAACTCCTCCGGCACCTGGTAGTCGTAGAGCTGCCCCACGGGGCCCGAGGGCAGGTCCGGGGCCACGCGCGCCACCCGGGGCGGCGCCTTGGTCAACCTTGCCTCAGAGCTCCCTGGTCGGGCCCCAGCAGCTCCTGGGACAGGTCCAGGATCCCCTTGGCGATCTCCTCCTTGGAAGCCCAGGGCAGCTCGACCTCGCGCCCGTCGGCGATCAGGACCAGCGCCTCGGCGTGGTCACCGCCCATGGCGGAGTGGGCGCCGGCCACCGGGTTCGCGACCAGCATGTCGCAGCCCTTCTCCCTCAGCTTGGCTATCCCCCGCTCCCGGACGGACTCGGTCTCAGCGGCAAAGCCAACCACCCGGCACCCCGGGGGGCGCCGTGAGAGGACCTCGGCCAGCACGTCGACGTTGGTGACCAGACGCAGCTCCGGGTTGGGCTGCTCCCGACGGTTGAGCTTGGCGAGGGATGGGCTCGCCACCCGGTAGTCGGCCACGGCCGCCGCCATCAGCACCAGTCGGACCCGCGGCAGCACATCCAGGCTGGCTGCCAGCATTTCGGCGGCGGTCTCGACCCTGACCACGGCCACCCCGGGCGTCTCGAAGGGCTGGTCGGCCGCAGTGACCAGATGGACCATGGCGCCTCTGCGAGCGGCCTCGAGCCCAAGCGCCCACCCCATCCGGCCGCTGCTGCGGTTGCCCAGGTAGCGGACTGGATCCACTGGCTCGCGGGTACCTCCGGAGGTTACCAGGACCTCGACGCCGGCGAGAGGGCCGGCGCCCCCCAGGAGCCGGCCTGCCGCCTGCAGGATCTGCTCGGGCTCGGCCATCCGCCCCTCACCCCACCTGCCAGAGGCGAGCCTACCGCTGCTCGGACCGACCAGGGCCACACCTCGACCTTGCAGGGTCGCCAGGTTGGCCTGGGTGGCGGGGTGACGCCACATGGCGGTCTCCATGGCAGGGGCCAACAGCACCGGGGCGGAGGTCGCGAGCAAGGTCGCAATGACCACGTCGTCGGCCAGGCCCACCGCGAGCCGGGAGATGGTGGCGGCGGTGGCCGGCACCACCAGGTGGCAGTCCGCCCAGCTGGCCAGGTCCAGGTGCGCCATTCCGGGGCCATCGGCCAGCCCCGCCGCCGCCGCGACCCCGGTGGCGGGGGTCAGCCCCACAGGATGGCCGGACAGCGCCTGCAGGCTGAGCGGCGAGACCATGGTGGTCGCGGTCGGAGTCATCGCCACCCGCACCTCCGCGCCCTCCTCACGCAGCCTGGTCACCAGCGCCGGCACCTTGACGGCCGCGATGCCACCGCACACGTGGACCACGATCTGGCGGCCTGCGAAGCTGGCGCGGGGGTCTCCCATGTCAGGCCATTGTGGCACGCGGTCGGTCGACCCTCGGGCCGGGATTCGGGTACAGGATGGCGACGATCTCCCGGGCGGCGCGATCAACCTCGTCGTTCACGACGCGGTGGTGATACCAGCTCGCCTCCCGCAGCTCGCGTTCGGCGTCACTGGTGCGGGTGGCGAGCTCTGCGAGACTCTCGGTCTCCCGCTGCTGGAGTCGTTGCAAGAGCACCTCGCGCGAGGGGGGAGCCAGGAATATGAAGAGGGCGTCGGGCTGCCTCGAGCGCAGCTGGGCCGCCCCCTGCACGTCGATCTTCAGGAGCACGTCGCGACCCTCCTGGCGCAAGCGCTCCACCCGCTCCCTCGCGGTGCCGTAGAGATTGCCGTGGACAGTCGCGGTCTCGAGGAACTCCCCGGCGGTGCGCCTGGCCCCGAACTCCTCCCGGCCCAGGAATGAGTACTCGATCCCATCCCTCTCCCCTGGGCGGGGCGCCCTGGTGGTGTACGCGACCGGCCTGGCGATCCTGGGAGCCAGTTCGACCAGGCGCTTGATGACGGTGTCCTTGCCCACCCCGCTGGGGCCGGAGAGCACGATCAGGCGGCCCCGCGCCGCCGCCCCACCCGTCTGGGCCTTCACCATCGAGCGCCTTCAAGAGAGCGCCAAGGCCACGACGCCTGGCTGCCCGGATCTGCCCCCAGCTGGCGACGAAGCCCCTCCAGATCATCGGGAAGAGGGCTGCAGAAGATCATCTCCCGGCCGGTGCCTGGGTGGGTGAGATGCAGCATCGCCGCGTGCAGGGCGGGCCTGGGGGAGATGCCCTGGGCGCCGCTGTAGAGCGGATCCCCCTCCAGCGGATGCCCGATGTAGGCGAGGTGGACCCTGATCTGGTGGGTCCTGCCGGACAGCAGTCGCAGCCTGATGGCCGTGTGCTGGGGCAGGCGCTCCAGCACGAAGAACTCGGTCGCGGCGTCGCGACCATCAGCGGTCACACTCATCCGCCGCGGACGGGCCCGGTCGCGTCCCACGGCGGCCTCGATCCGGCCCCGCTCCTCGCGGAACGCGCCCGCGGCCAGCGCCCAGTACTCCCGGCCGAGCGCTCGCGCCTGGAGCTGGTGGGAGAGGTCCCTGTGAGCGGCGTCGGTGCGGGCCAGGACCAGAAGTCCGCTGGTGCCGCGGTCGAGGCGATGCACGATGCCGGGTCGCTCCGGCCCTCCCACCGACGACCAAGGACCGTCCCACTCCCGCACGACGTCGGCCAGGGTGCTGCCGTGATGGGCTGGCGCGGGGTGGACCACCATCCCCGCCGGCTTGTCCACGACCGCAATCAGGTCGTCCTGGTAGACCAGCCGCAGGGACGCCGGGGCGGGCGTTGCCTGGTCGGCTGCAGGCAGCGACTCGACCAACACCACGGCCCCCTCCAAGAGCGCGGTGGAGGGCCTGACTACCACCACCCCGCCAACCCGCACGAGACCGGCCGAGACCAGCTGGTGCGCCCGCGCCCGCCCGCTCCCCAGGCGCGCTGCCAGGAAGGAGTCGAGCCTGAGCCCGGCCTCCCTGGCCTCGACCGGCCCCAGAGCCTCCCCGGCTGGGACTGGGACTTCCTCAGGCATCGCGATGGCTCTCGAGTAGAAAGCGCAGCACCAACAACACCATCCCCACCGTGATCCCGCTGTCGGCGACATTGAACACCGGCCAGTGGGGCAGTTGGATGAAGTCCACGACGTAGCCCTGGGTGATCCGGTCGATGCCGTTGGCGATGGCCCCCCCCACCACCATGCCCACCGCGACCTGGACCCACCAACGCTCCGACGCCAGGCGCCGCCAGAACCAGAGCGCGGCCCCCACCACCGCCAGCGCCACCAGCAGGAACAACCAGTCCAGGTTGGGCAGGATGCTGAAGGCGGCCCCGCTGTTGTCGATGTAATGGATGTGCACCGGGGCCCCGGGCCAGAGCTCCTGGCCCAGGAGCAAGGAGTGGGTAACCCAGAACTTGGTGAGCCGGTCCAGTCCGAACACCACCCCGGCGGCCACCACCATCCACTGTGGCCACGACCCGGAACGGGAAGCCCTCCTCTTCTGCTCGGCCGCCCCGGACGGGGACTCGTCAGTCGCGCCGTGCCTCCTTACAGGGGATGCACTTGGTGGCATACGGAAGCGCCTTGAGTCGCTCGATGTCGATCTCCTGGCCGCAGCTTCGACAGATTCCGTACTCGGCCCGGTCGAGGCGACCGAGCGCGTCCTGGCACTGGGAAAACATCTGCTCGAGATTCTCCGTGATGGCCAACTGGCGTTCGTGCTCCTCCATCTCGCCCGCGTGGTCGGTGGGGTGCTCGTGGAAGTGGGCCTGGTCCCCGGTCCCGCCCGCGGTCTCCCCCCTCAGCTGGGTGAGCTCATGCTGCAGGCGATCACGCTCGCTCTCCACCTGCAGTCGGATCCCAGCGAGTTCGCGCTCGCGCGTGGAAGTGGACGTTTCGGTCATGCTCCTGCACCTCGTGCTTGGCGATGGGCCCCGGTGACCAGCCGCGGGCTGAACGGGGGCGGTGGAATTATGGCCTCTCAGCCGGTCCCGTGTACACCCCCGCCTCGCTCCCCGCGACTCCGGCGAAGGCTGAGCCACGCGCGCGCCCCCGGGATCGCCGCTTCCACACGTTCCGGAAAGTCGCCTGGGGACGGCTGCTCCCAAGCCAGAACCTGCACGTCCGAAAGGAAGCACTGGGCCAGCAGTTGCTCCGACCCCGCCCTCACAGCTGCCTGGACCTCGGGGTCAGCGCCCAAGACCAGCTCCGCCGGCTCTCCTGGGTTGAGCCCGGAGCGCTTGCGCAGGTTCTGGACCTGGCGCACCAGCCAGCGCAGCAACCCTTCCCGGCGCAGCTCCGGAGTGAGCTCCAAGTCGAGTCGGATCGAGACGCGCCCGGGCTCGCCCCCGGGCTCACAGACGACCTCAGCCACGTTGATCTCCTGGGCCAGCACCGCTCGCAGCTCAGAGGACACCTCGGCTCCCACCACCACGGCCAGAGTCAGGGGTTGCCGGGTGGGCACCCCCGCCGACTCGCGCAGCGCTCGGGCCTCCTCGACCAGCCGCCGCAACTCGGCCATCTCCCGCACCAGCTCGGGATCGAGCTGGCTCGGGTCCGAATCGGGGTACGGCTCCAGATGGACCGAGGCGCGGGCGTCTTTGAGGGGAGCGCTGAGCTCACGATGGATGGCGTCGGCCACGAAGGGGGTGAACGGAGCCAGCAGGCGGGCGATGTCGCGGAGCACCTGATGGAGGGTCGCGAAGGCTGCCCCGGCCTCGTCTGGAGTTCCCCGAAAGCGAGGCCGGGAGCAGCGCAGGTACCAGGTGCTGGTGTCGTCGACCAGCTCCTGGATGGCCCGACAGGCGCTGTGGGCGTCGTAACGGTCCAGACTCCCCCGGACCTCGGCCACGGTCTGGGCCAGCCGGGCACAGATCCACCGATCGAGCACGTGCCGGGAGGCCACCGCCGGGGCCTCCCGGCCAGGATCCCAATCCGCCAGGTTTGCGTAGGTCACCAGGAAGCTCTGGGTGTTCCAGAGCACGTTCAGGAACTTGGTGGCGGTCTCGGCCACCCTCTGAGCCGAGATCCGGTACTCCTGACCGACCGTGACGGTGGTGTAGAACCACCAGCGCAGCGAGTCCGCACCCGTCTTGGCCAGGAGTTCCCAGGGGTCGACCACGTTGCCCCTGGATTTCGACATCTTCCGGCCCTTCTCGTCCACCACCAGGCTGGGGACCACCACGTTGCGGTAGGCGGGCTGGTCGAAGAGCATCACCGACTCGGCCAGCAGGGTGTAGAACCACCCCCTGGTCTGGTCCAGAGCCTCGCTGATGTAGTCGGCCGGATGCTCCTGCTGAAAGCGGTCCTGGTTCTCGAACGGGTAGTGCCACTGCGCGAAGGGCATCGCCCCGCTGTCGTACCAGCAGTCAATCACCTCCGGCACCCGCCGCATCACCCCGCCGCACTCGCAGGCCAAGGTGACCTCGTCGATGAAGGGCTTGTGGGGATCGACGTCCCGGCCCAGGCCCAACTCGGCGAAGCTGCCCACGCAGCGCTCCGCCTCACACCGCTCGCAAATCCAGACCGGCAGCGGCGTTCCCCAGTAGCGGGCGCGAGAGAGGTTCCAATCCTGGAGCGACTCCAGCCAGTTGCCCATCCGCCCGTCCCGGATGTGGGAGGGCACCCAGCGAATGCTGGAGTTGTGGCGCAGGAGGGCCTCCTTGACCGCGGTGGTGCGGATGAACCACGAGTCCAGCGCGTAGTAGAGCAGCGGGGTCTCGCAGCGCCAGCAGAAGGGATAGGTGTGGAGGATGGTCTCCTCCCGATAGAGCAGCCCCCGCCGCCGCAGGTCGTCGGTGATGACCGGGTCGGCCGTCTTCACGAAGAGGCCCGCGAATCCACTCACGAAGGGCAGGAAACAACCGTCCAAACCGACTGTGTGACGGACCTCCAGCCCGATCTCCTGGCAGAGCCGCAGATCGTCCTCCCCGTAGGCGCCGGCGGTGTGGACGATGCCGGTTCCCTCCTCGGTGGAGACGAAGTCGGCCGCCACCACCCGCCAGGCCTCCTCCTGCTCGGGCAGGTAGGGGAAGAGTCGCCGGTAGCGCAGGCCCACCAGCTCGGAGCCGGGGAACTCGGCCTCGATCTCGTACTCGCCCGTGAGCACGCTGAGGCGGGCGCGGGCGAGGATCAACCGCTCCGAACCCTGCCGGACCCTCACGTACGGGATGTCCGCTCCCACCGCCAGGGCCAGGTTCCCGGGCAGCGTCCAGGGGGTGGTGGTCCAGGCCAGCAGGCTGGTGGAGGGATCGTCCAGCAAGAGGAAGCGGACCGTCACCCCGGGGTCGGGGGTGTTGTCGCGGTAGGCACCCGGCTGGCCCAGCTCGTGGCTGCTCAGCGAGGTCTGGCAGCGAGGGCAGTAGGGGGCGACCCGGTAGCCGCGGTACAGCCAGCCGCGCTGGTGGATCTGCTGCAGGCTCCACCACACCGACTCGATGTAGCTTGCGTCGTAGGTGCGGTAGGCCCGCTCCATGTCCAGCCAGAACCCGATCCTTCCGGTCAGCCGCTCCCACTCGTCGATGTACTCCATGACGCTGGCGCGGCAGAGCTGGTTGAACTCCCCCACCCCGAATTCCTCGATCTCCTGCTTGGAACGGAGCTTGAGACCGCGCTCGACCTCGAGCTCCACCGGCAGCCCGTGCGTGTCCCAGCCGCCCCGGCGCTCGACCCGGCGGCCCAGCATCTGTTGATAGCGCAGAAAGCAGTCCTTGAAGGACCGGGCCAGAATGTGGTGCACCCCGGGCAGTCCGTTGGCGGTGGGCGGGCCCTCGTAGAAGACGAAGGGGGTGGCGTCCCGGCGCTCCTCCAAGCCCCGCTCGAAGATGTGCTCTCGCTCCCAGAAGGCGAGCACGCGCTCCTCCAGGTCGGGGAAACTGAGGTGGGCGGGGAGTGACTCAAAGGTCGGCATGGGGACGCGCTGCGATCTCCTTGGATGAGTGGTTCCACTGCCGGCCGACTTGGACAGTGACTTCCACGCAGGTTAGCATGGCGGGAAGTGTGGGCTGGGCCAAGAGTGCCGTCCCGGTCCGTTGAGAAGGAGGAAGAGGTTGCCAGCACAGGACGAGGTGGGCGTGCCGGACCGAGGCGGCTTCGGACCGGAGGTCGAGCTCTTCTTCGATGACTTCCGGCCCGGCCAGCACTTCGAGTTGGGCGACCACCTCATCAGCGAGACGGAGATGCTGGCCTTCGCCCGCCAGTTCGATCCCCAGCCATTCCACGTCGACCCCGAGCGGGCATCCACCACCATCTATCGGGGACTCATCGCCAGCGGCTGGCACACTGCCGCCGTCTGGATGCGCCTCTACTGCGACCATCTGCTGCTGCGCACCGCCAGCCTGGGTTCGCCCGGACTGGAGGAGTTGCGCTGGCTGGCCCCGGTACGCCCGGGGGACGTCCTGCGGGCATCGGCTCGCGTGGTGTCGGCCAGGCCCTCCACCCGCCACCCGGAGAGGGGGACCCTGGTCGTGAAGGGGGAACTTCGGGATGGCGCGGGCGAGGTGAAGATGCGGCTGACAGTCTGGGGGCTGCTGGCCCGCAGGCTGCCAGGGGGAGACTGAGCCCCTCCCCCCTGTCCGCGCCAGACTCTCGGCGGCGGCCAAGGGAGGGACGTCGGGGACGGCTGGGCGATTCACCAGTACCCTGGCCTGGCCGGCGTGGAGACCACCTATTACGGCGGCCGGGAGTGGCACCGAGCGGCCGCGCCGTGATCACCACCCACGACCACTGAGCGGGGAAGTCCAACGGCTCGGCGGGGCCGCCTGGCGCCGGGCGGCGGCAGGCGGCTCGGCGAGTGGCTTGACCCCAGCCGCTCGGGCCCAGGCGGCGGCCACGCGGCCCATCGGGGTGGTGGCGTGGGAAACTTGCCGACCGTGGCCGTGCTTCAGCAAACCGTAGTCCGAGGGTGGTCATGCCTGGACGGCCACCTCCCAGGCCCTGAGTCGGAGTGGGCCCCCGCCTCGCTTGAGCTCCAGCTGCCACGGCCGGCCCTGCCCGCGGGCGTGTCCTGTCTCGGCGGCAGCCTCCACGACTCCTGGGGTCCGGGGCGGGGTGACTCCCGCAACCGCCTGGAAGCGCTCGGGACCGGTGGCTCGGGGTGGTGAGGATCGGAAGGTTCGGCCCTCGCCACCTGGCTGTGGCCATGGGCGCCGTCCTGCTCGGCTGGCTGATCCTGATCGCCGCCGGGATCGGCCAGGAGTTCCCCCACGACTACTCCGCCTTCTATGCGATGGCTCGAGGCCTGCGCAGCTACGGCTTGGGCCTCGACTCCCAGCTCTACTCAATCCACGTCCAGTACGCCCTGGAGTCGTTCATCAGGAACCGGGCGGGCGCGGCGCTCACCATCCCCTTCGTGAACCCGCCGATCGCCGCCTGGGTGATGCTGCCGTTCTCCCTGCTACCGTTGCGGGCGGCCCACCTCCTCTGGGACGCCACCGGGCTGATCGCCTTTGCCGCCGGGCTGGTCTGGTTGGGCAGGACCAGCCCGAAGCTCGACCGGATGGGCTGCTGGTGCTCGCCTTGGCCAGCTCCTACCCGGTCTACCTGACTTTGGGGCAGGGCCAGTTCGACCTGCTCTGGCCGCTCGCGGCGGCCCTCTTCACCAGCTCGATGGAGTGCTCCGAGCGACTGCGGAACATCCCGCGGGCCGCGGTCGCGGCCCTGATCTTCGCCATCAAGCCCGACCTCTTCATCGCCTTCTTGGCACCGGTCGTGGCCGGGTGGCGGCGCGCCCCGGTGCGGGTGGTGGTGGCTACGCTCCTGATCCTGGGAGCGGCCACCGCTGTGATCCTGGGGCCGGCTGGGCTCGGTGACGTGGTCCACATCGAGCTCTACACCATCGCCAAGCGGTTCCCGCCCAGCCTGGACATGACCGTGGTCGGCCTGTTCTACAGAGTGCTGGGCCCAGGCCGGGCCACCTCGGTGATCGGGATTGCCGCCATTCCTCTCGGAGTCGGCGGCCTCGGGTGGGCCTGGCACCGGAATCCACCCAGGACCAGGGTCGACTGGTGGCTGGCGGTCGCGGCCACCTGCCGCCTCTCCCTGCTCATCTCACCTCATGACCTGGTCCAGGGACTCTTGCTGCTGGCGGCGCCAGCCCTGCTGGTGGCCAAGGCCCTGCGCGCCAGCGGCCGTAGCCTGCTCCCCCTGGCCGGGTGGATACTGGCCTTCGACCTGGTGACCCTGGTGGATATGTCACCCCATCTCTGCTTGCCGGTCCGGCTCACTCCCATCCTGCTCCTGATTGCCACCTTTGGCGCCTGGCGGCTGCGGGGCCGGATTGGTGGTGGCGAGACGGCGGACCGGAGGCCGCCCGAGCCCACCTCGTCTGGAATCGGCGGCAGGCCTTCACGAACAAGATGGCGCCGGGCGTCATCAGAGCTCGGCGCCTGGCCCGCCGTCGACCCGAGCTCGCGCCGGAGAACGCTTCGGATGTTGGCGCCCAGCTCAACCTGCGCGGCATCGCCAACGGTGCCCAGCACGCGGGCTACCCACAGGCGACGACGAGGCGCGATGGCAAGTGGCGACTCCGGCAAGCAGTCCAGCCGCGACCACGGGGCCAAGCCAGTCCCCCAGCTCGATGGAATCCGCCTGACACATGCGGGTCACACTGCACCGCAGGTGCGCGGGCGGCTGGGACGAGCGCCCTCCTCCCTTCATGAAGAATTCACGTACCGGTGAGACAATCTCGCGTATGCGGATCCTAATCGTGGAAGACGATCGTCGGCTGGCCTCGATCCTGACCCGAGGACTGGCGGAAGAAGGCTGCGGCGTCGACGCCGTCGCCACCGCAGAGGAGGCGCTCGCAGCCGCCACAACCACTGCGTTCGATGTCCTCACTGTCGATGTCATGCTGCCGGGCCACCGGGATGGGTTCGAACTCTGTGCCGAGCTGCGGCGCCGCCGCGTTGGAACCCCGGTCCTGATGTTGACCGCCCGCGATGCGGTCGAAGACCGCGTCCGCGGCCTCGAAGCAGGCGCCGACGACTACCTGCCCAAGCCGTTCGCGTTCGCCGAGTTGCTCGCCCGTATCCGCGCGCTGGCCCGGCGCCACCTCGCCGACCGCCGGGCCGTCCTGGATTCCGGGGAACTGCGGCTCGACACCGCCGCGCGCGAGGTCATGGTGAGAGGCCGACCGCTTCGCCTCACCAGCAAGGAACTCGCCATCCTCGAGTGCTTGATGTTGCATCCGCGTCAGGTGCTCACCCGCAGTCAGATCGAGGAGCATGTCTGGAACTACGACTTCGAGGGCCAGTCCAACCTCGTGGACGTATACGTCGGACGCCTACGTCGCAAGTTGGTGGCTGCTGATGCGGGCACGCCAATCGCCACCCTGCGCGGAACCGGCTATCGCTTTGATCCAGAACCTCCATGCACCACCAGTTCCGCCGCACTCGCGTCCGCCTGACCCTCACCTACGTCCTGGCCTTCGCGGTCCTGGCTGGGCTGGCGGGGATCGGCTTCTGGATAGCCTTCGCGCACTTTGAATACGCCGCGGTGGACCAGGGCATCACCGCCCAAGGACACACGATCTTCGGCGGACTGAATATCGGCAACGGACAGGTCAACTTCAGCGGGGAATCTCCGCTGCCCGGCCAGACCAAGCACGGGATAGCCATCACGGCCCTCCTGGTGGGTAGCGCGGGCACGATCCTTGACCGGTCGGGCAACAACTCCAACGTGGGCTCACTTGTCAGCGCCACCAGCCATGGGGTACCCCATGGCGTTCCCTTCAGTCTTGTCATCGGCCACCACACCGATCGCGTGCTGGT
>JAKAWF010000543.1 GCA_021817025.1 bacterium | reverse complement strand
CCTTCTCTCTGACCGGTTCGGGGGGGCTCAGCAGCCGGCCCACGTTGCGAAGGGCTCTCACTCGTGCCCCACCTCGGTTAGCACCTGTGCCAGCAGCGGGCCCACGGCTCCGAGCCGGATGTGCCGACCCTCCCTGACCACGGTTTCGCCACCGACCACGACCGAGCGGACGTCGGCCGGCGAGGCGGCGTAGATCACCCGGGGGATCAGGTCGATCTCGCCCGCCCCGGCCAGGCGGGGGGACTCCAGATCCAGGGTCACGAAGTCGGCCAGGCGCCCCGGCTCCAGCACACCGGCATCCCAGCCCAGCGCCCTTGCGCCGCCCACCGTGGCCGCGGCCAGCAGCGCTTCGGCCGAGTGCAGCCCCCGGCGGTGGGAGACTAACCGCTGATCCAGCTCCACCGCCCTTGCCTCCTCAAAGATGTCGACCACGGCGTTGCTGTCGGTGCCCAGGCTGAGTGGGCTGCCGGCGTCCGCCAGGGCCCGAGCCGGGCAGACCCCGTCCGCGAGGTCCCGCTCGGTGGTGGGGCAGACGCAGACCCCGGTGCCCGAACCACCCAGGACGGCGATGTCCGCGTCGCTCAAGTGGATCGCGTGGACCGCCGTGGTGGTCGGGCCCAGGGCCCCAACCCGGGCTAGGAGGCCGGTCGGGGTGCGCCCGGTCGCGCTGAGGCACGCTTCGTTCTCGGCCACCTGCTCGGACAGATGCAGGTGCAGCGGTGCCTGGCGCTCTCTCGCCCAGGCGGCCACCACCCGGATCGCACGCTCATCCAAGGCACGGACGCTGTGGGCGGCGGCCCCGATCTTGAGATTCGGTCCTTCGGGAAGTCGCTCCACGCGTCGGATCCAGGCCTGGGGGTCGCCGTCGCTGAACCGGGCGGCGGCCCCCTCCAGTGGTCCAGGATCGAAGCCGGGACGCAGGTAGCAGGTGTCCAGCAGGGTGAGCCGCACGCCGGCCTCATCCGCGGCGGCGATCAGGGCGGCCTCCATCTCCTGCCGCGGATAGGGCGCCCCGCGCGGATCGCGATGCAGATAGTGGAACTCCCCAACTGTGGTGATGCCGGCGAGCACCATCTCCCCGAACACCGCCCGGGCCAAGCGGTGGTATGAGTCGGGGGTCAGCGTCCCGGCCAGGCGGTACATCTGCTCACGCCACGACCAGAAGTCCGGTGCCGCCGGGGCCTCCGTCCTGCCGCGCAGGGCCCGGTGGAAGCAGTGCGAGTGGGCGTTGGCAAGCCCCGGGATCGTGAGTCCCGAGCAGACCAGCGCGCCCTGGGGGGCGGCCCTGTCACCCAGGCGGGTGAGCTCCTCGATCCGGCCTTCCGCCTCCTCCAAGAGCACCCGCCGCTCCAGCCCCCGGCCGGTCCAGGCCAGCTCCAGCAGGAACAGGCGCACTACGCCTCCGCCATCGGGACCCTCAGCCCCCGCTGCTTGGCCACCGCGACCGCGGTCTCATATCCCGCATCCACATGGCGCATCACCCCGGTCCCCGGGTCGTTGGTGAGGCAACGGGAGAGCTTCTCGGCCGCCAGCTCGGTCCCGTCGGCGACCGCCACCAGCCCAGCGTGGATCGATCTTCCGATCCCCACCCCACCGCCGTGGTGGATCGACACCCAGGTGGCGCCACTGGCGCAGTTGAGCAGGGCGTTGAGGAGCGGCCAGTCGGCGATGGCATCGCTGCCGTCGCGCATCGACTCCGTCTCCCGGTAGGGGGAGGCGACCGAACCCGAGTCCAGGTGGTCGCGACCGATCACGATCGGGGCGGCCACTTCCCCGCTCGCCACCAGCTCGTTGAAGCGCAGTCCCAGGCGGTCGCGCTCGCGGTAGCCCAGCCAGCAGATCCGCGCCGGCAGACCCTGGAAGGCGACCTTCTCCTCGGCCATCCGGATCCACCTGCCGAGCGCCTCCTGCTCCGGGAACTCGTCAAGCACCGCCCGGTCGGTGGCCAGGATGTCCTTTGGGTCGCCGCTGAGAGCAGCCCAGCGGAAGGGGCCTCTCCCCTCGCAGAAGAGGGGCCGGATGTAGGCGGGCACGAATCCGGGGTAGTCGAAGGCGCGGTCGTATCCGCCCAGCTTTGCCTCGGCGCGCAGGCTGTTGCCGTAGTCGAAGACCTCGGCGCCACGATCCATCAGCTGCACCAGCGCCTCCACGTGGCGGGCCATGCTGGCCCGGCTGCGCGAGATGAAGTCGTCGGGATCCTCCAGGCGCAGATCGGCTGCCTCGGGCAGGGTCAGCCCCACGGGCAGGTACATGAGGGGGTCGTGAGCAGGAGTCTGGTCTGTCGCCACCTCGATCGGGAACCCGCGCGCCACGATCTCAGGCACCACTTCGGCGGCATTCCCCAAGAGCCCGATCGACAGGGGCCGCCGCTCCTTGCGGGCCACGTCCGCCAGCCGCAACGCGTGGTCCAGGTCGTCGGCGCGCGTGTCCAGGTAACGGTGGTCCAGTCGGCGCTGGATGCGCTCCGGGTCGATCTCCACGCAGAGCGCTACCCCGCCATTCATGGTGACGGCCAGGGGCTGGGCGCCCCCCATGCCGCCCAGCCCCGCGGTCAGGGTCACGGTTCCCTCAAGGGAGCCGTGGAAGCGCTTGGCGGCGACGGCCGCGAAGGTCTCGTAGGTGCCCTGCAGGATGCCCTGGGTGCCGATGTAGATCCAGGAGCCCGCGGTCATCTGTCCGTACATAGTCAGCCCCGCCGCCT